>CAZFTW010000007.1:11788-16286 GCA_964521925.1 uncultured Candidatus Saccharibacteria bacterium
CTGGGTTCTGATATCCGCTCCTCTAACTCCGAACCTCTGGGCGAAGCGTCCGGTCTGCTGTTCCAAGCCGAACTTGCCGCCGTAAAAAGCCCCCAGTCCCCCCGGAAGACCTTCTTCTTTGACCTGCTCCAATCTTTGTTTTGCCGCAGCTCCTGCGGCTGTCAAACCAAGACGTCTGGCCGCAATACCCCGGGACCACTTGGCCACGCTCACAACCCCGGTTCCGGAGAACATTGATGCCTTCATGGCCGTGATCGTGCCGCCGATGAGAAAGATTGCCGTGAGGACGTAGAAGAACAAAAGCTGAAAACTGAACGGCAAGTCAGAAGTGGGCTTGGCGCTTGAGAGGTCTGCGGCTATCTTTTGTATCACGTCGTCCTGGCTTTGCAGAAAATAGAGGCCAAAGTACAGGAAGAAGAGAAATATCGGAAGGAACATATTCCAGCCGATTTTTTATAAGTGTTCTGGCCGGCGGGAAATATGTTAAGCACCCAGGCGATCGGCGATACCACCAGGAGAGCCCACAAGATGGGGATCCTTATGAGGGCGAACAGAAAAGCGGTCAACAAACTGAACAGGAAAGTAAAAAGCAGGACCACGGAGAACACTAAACTGACAAGAGTTCCGAAGACCACCGCATCAACCGCAGTCCCGGCAGTCACACCGGAGATACTGCCTCCGCTTGGCAAAAGTTGGGAAGGATTGAGTTCTTGTCCGAGGCGCAGGGACATATCCCCGATGGATACCAGGAAAGTGTTTGTGAGCACTTGCGACGCGTCGATGACCAGCACTCCCAACACCAAGCTGAAGTTGATGAGCAGGGCCGATATCAGGAATTTCGGGAACAGGGTCCTTGCTTCATACTTGGTTATGTTGAAAATGGTTGCAAAGGCCATGACTATCAAGGCCACGATGAAGAACATGTTGGCGAAATTCCTCATTATCTTCCAGCTCTCGTCCACTACCGGTATCCCCCCGTCCGGATAAACCGGGATATGGATGACCCAGTTAAGCGCAACAGCAAGCACGCCGATGACTTTTCCTGTTATAGAAAAAATTATCCATAAGACATTGCCGAAGATCTGTTCAAAGGCCCATTCGGTCCAGCCGGCCTCTGCTTGGTGGGCCGGCAACAAAATCAAAACAACCACAAAAAGAATTGCTAAATAATATTTTCGGTTGTTCCAGTTTTTTAACATGGAAATGCTGAAGACAAACGTCCTTCATCACCAGGATTGTCGATAAGGAACTGATCTATTTCTTCCTGGGTGGCGCAGGGGCCGCTTCCGCCCGACGCCCCTTCTTCAGATGGGGGCGGCTCCTGCAGGAACTGGTCTATTTCGGAGCTTGCCTGCGGCGGGCTATAACCCCAAGCGTCTGCGCAATTGGTTTGACAGGCGAGGTTGTCTGCTGCCGGGCAGGAGTTAATACATGAAAGGTATCCATCGGTTTTAGCGTCGGCCTTAGGGGCATCCCTATAATCTTTTTCGGAATTTGATGTTGCAAGATTTACCAACCTGTTTGTAATTGCAGTAGTGATGTCAATAAGTATCTCGCCTATTTCATCAGAGGAAACAAGCCAAGCAAGTTCGTTGTCTATTGTGCTTGCCGCTGATTTACCCAAAAGGTCTCCGGGTGTGAAGATTTTACCCATAAAGACACATTTGGCTCCCGCCCCTGTACCGGCGCAGTTCTTATCCCGGATTGACGTATAACCACTGCCGGCCAATGCTTCGTGGAGGTCTCCGGATTCTTCCAGCGCCCGTTGCTCATCCGCTTCGTCTAAAGAACCGAACAGGGCTCCGTAATAGTTATTTTGCGGCTCAAGTAATCTTGACCAGGCGTCCCAGCCGCCGTTCCCGGCAAAATCCTGCTGGTAACCGGCCATGCTAAAGCCGGAAGGCAAGGTGCAGTTGGCGCGGAGAGTAAAGGGGTCAAAATTATTTACCCGGAGATTCTGTCCGGCGGAAGGCACCTTCTGATTGGCACCGAACAATCCTTTTACGTCTTGAGAGAAATAATTGCATAACTTTGTTCCGGCCAGTATGGACCTGAATACGTTCTCTCCCCGGTACTGGGAGTCGGTTTGGAAGTTTCTCCAGTTTTGGACAAAAGCCGGCCCCCCGTCGCGTCCCCCTCCCTGTATCTTTCTTATCATTCCGGAAGTAGCAGCACTCAAAAGACCTCTGGCAATAGCTCTTGCTATAGTATCAAGGACATACTCCTTGACCGTTAGGGTTGTAGCAGAGCCAGCAGTCACGGCATTAATACCCGCATTGATAGGATCGGTAACTACTGCCGCGGCGTTTGCTTTTGGGGTATAGAAAACTGAACTAAAAACAAGTCCTGTGGCAACAATAGCGATGAGTATCTTTCTGGGCATTGTTATTTGTAGATCTGATTTAAAAGTTTGTAAAAGTTATCGTCCAAAACCAGATGATTTTTGTTGATCTTAGAGTTGACCTGTTTTAGAAGATTTTTTACATCGCTATCTAAATTCTGGATATCGTTTAGCGCTATATAGGCCCGATAGGGATCCGTTTGATAAGATCCTACGTATCCGTAATCCAAGACCGATCTATTTATTATTTCTAGTAAAGCATAATGTATGTCTTGCCAGTCCTTGGGAACGGGCATCTGCGACAATTTTTCATACGCATTTTTAAAATTATTTTTGGATTCTACAAGAAAGATAATGTACTGGTCAGCGCTTTGTCCTAAATTTATATTAGTAGCATGAGGACCCATAAGAGCCTGTTTCATCACTTGTCCGGCATTTTTTAAATAGGCCTCCTGACTTTCCTTAGAATTATCCGCTATAGTCACTTGATGATTTTGAAGGGGTAGAGATAGATAGAAATCGTCAATAATAACTGCGGAGAGGCCGTTGATAGATGCTTCAAACTGTTGGTTGCCTGGTTTTAAGTCCCCTGAGTAAAGTCCTCCGATAAGCAGGGTTTGTATTTTGTCTGTCAAGTTCGGAGGGCCCAACACATCGTTCGGGCCTGGTTTTAGAGGGTCATGCCCGGAGGCGACCTCTTCTCCGTCCAAGAATCCATCCCCGTCCGTGTCGGGATTTTGGAAGTCGGTGTTCCAGTATGATTCTTCGCGATTGGTCAGGCCGTCTTTATCGGTATCTTGGTCCACGGCTTCAAGAACCGAACCTGTTAAGGGCTTAAGAAAAGATGAAGAGGAACTCCCAAGTGAGTTAAAAAAAGTAAAAACTGAAACCAGGGCTATTAGTCCGAGAAAGCCGATGAAAAGTTTGATCTTATTTGTCATTGTGGAGACTTTTTAAACCTAAGTCCCGATTTTTTAAAAAAATCGAGGATGCTCGGTTTTGTATTTACAAAACCGGCACAAAAAACTGCCAAAGACAACAGCAAAATTGGCAAATCTCCTAACTTATTATACCACGTCCGCTCCTCGTTGGGCACAATGTCGGCTGTTAATATCTGGTATCCCGGAGAGTTGGTAGATTTTTCGACTTTTCCTGACCCGTTTATTACATAAGAATGGCCAAAGTTTGAAGCTAAAACGGCATATTTCCCGTTTTCAGCCGCTCTAAACTTCAACATAGATAAAAACTGAGATTTCACTTTCCTGCTTCCTTTAAATATTCCCAGGTTCTGTAATGACACCAATAAGCCGGACTTATCTCGGGATGAAATGCCGGGAGATAAAACGTCCGAACAAGCAAGTGTCTTTATCTGAATGTCCCCGTAGCGTAAAAATTCGGAGCGTGCCCCGGGTTTTAGTTCGGAATTTCCGGGAGAAGAGCTTTCTCCTAAAGCAAAAAGAAGTAACTTCAAGAGATAAGGCAGATATTCCCCCGCCGGGGTCAACAGCTGCTTATCATAAAAGCCGGCAACTCCGTTTTTGGAATTAATGAACAAGGTTCTGGATTTTGAGTTTTCCCGATCAGGCAGTATGTTGTTGTCTATGATGAGGAGTTCCTTATCGGAGAGTCGGCCAAAGTAATCTTTTACAGACCTGCTGTCTAAAAAATTAAACAAAATCTGTGAAAAATTTGAACTTTCCGGAAAAACAATAATGCCTTCGCCGATATTTTTTGCCGCCTCTTTTATCAGCCACAGCTTTTTAGTGTGGTCGTCTAAAATTTCATCCGGAGAGTATCGAGGCCTTGTTGGATTATTCGTTTGTATCAGGGCAACTTTTATTGCCGGTGACCCTGAAACACCATTACTTTTTACGGAAAGCCAAATTGTTAAAAAAATCGACGAGGCAATTAACGCGAGATTCAATAAAAATATCCTCGATCTGACCCCACAGGTCTTGTTTATCAAAAGGAAAATGATGCCTGCTATCCAAATCAACAAAAAATCTATTCCGTAAATTCCCCAGACAGAAGCGATCTTTAAAATAAATTCCGAAGAAGCGAAAAAATAAGCCGGATTTCCCAATGTCCAATGGGCGCCGAGTAAACTGCCGCTCCCGAACCAAATGATGCCGTATCCCCAAGCGCTTAGGTATTCAG
>CAZFTW010000008.1:0-16205 GCA_964521925.1 uncultured Candidatus Saccharibacteria bacterium
CGGCTCATGGCGCCCCTTGATGGCGTATATCCGGTATGCCCACATCGACCTTGCGAGCTCTTTTATGAGAATGGGAAAGGAACGAGGCCCAAGGGCCGCCAGGAACAACGATAGCTTTCGCGACTGTTGTTTCCCGTTTCTTTCCCAGCGTTTCCGCCCCGTTTGAGCAATGCTCACGGGCGCACTTATTAGTGTAATGACACCCCCGCTTCGGCGGGGGCTATTATTTTTAAATCCTTCCCGTTTGGCCAAGGTCAAGGTGAGTCGAATGAATTTAAAAACTTCCTGTGTTTCCCGAGGTCAAGGCAAAATCGAGCATTCGACTGAGCCATACTGAAGTATGGTGAAGGAGAAGCGGAGATTTTAACGAAGAGATCGGGAAACCCGAAGGGCGCGCCGTAGGCCTTAACTTTAGGTAGGCCAGGCGCGCACAGAGGTTTTTATTTATCTGGCGTATTCGATAGCTCGCGTTTCACGAATAACATTCACCCTTATCTCGCCCGGGTATTTCATTTCCTCCTCGACCTTTTTGGCTATGTCTTTGGCGAGTTTTATAGCGCCCAAGTCGTCTATCTTGGTCGGCGTGACGAATATCCTCAATTCTCTTCCGGCCTGAATGGCATAGGACTTCTCAACCCCGTCAAATGAGGTCGCGATGCGCTCCAGGTCCTCCAAACGCTTCAGGTATATCTCGACGGTGTCTTTTCTGGCGCCCGGCCTCGCTCCCGATATGGCGTCGGCGGCCTGGACTATTCTTGATTCAAGAGTCACATAAGGATACTCCTCGTGATGCGCCTCCATTGCCTGGATTACTTTGACGTCCACTCCGAACTTCTGAAGGATCTTCCGGCCTATTTCGACATGGGTTCCCTGGACCTCATGATCCACGGCCTTGCCTATATCGTGAAATAAGGCGCCTTTTTTAGCGATAGACACATCCACGCCCAATTCTGCGGCCAGCATTCCGGCAATATGGGTCATCTCTATGGAGTGGAGCAGGACATTCTGCCCATAGCTGGTCCTAAAAGCAAGGCGGCCCAGCAAATACGTGAGTTTCGGGTCCATCGGGCCTATGCCCGTTTCGAATAACGCCGCTTCGCCGGCTTCTTTTATCTTTTCGTTAATCTCGCTTTTGGCCTTTTCAACCATCTCCTCTATTTTGGCCGGGTGTATCCTGCCGTCCTGTATTAATTTTTCGATAGCCAGACGGGCCACCTGCCGCCTTACCGGGTCGAACCCGGATATTACAAGCGCTTCCGGAGTATCGTCGATTATGACGTCCACTCCCGTCAGACGCTCGATGGTCTTAATGTTCCGGCCTTCTTTTCCGATTATCTTTCCCTTGACTTCGTCGGACGGCAAACTGACCACGGTTGTGGTGGCGTCCGCGATATGAGAGCCGGAATACCTTTGTATCGCCAAAGTGAGTATCTCCCGGGCTTTCTTGTCGAGCTCTTCCTGCTGTTCGATTTCGAGCTTCTTTATTTTTTTGTAAAAATCGTCTTTGTATTCTTCCTCGGTCTTCGTCATTAACTCCGCCTTGGCATCTTCGCGGTTAAGGCCGGCTACTCTTTCAAGTTCCACGAGCTGTTTCTGCTTGGTGCTTTCCATCTCTTCCTTAAGAATCGTGAGTTCCGCCGCTTTTGACTTGAGATTCTCTTTTTCGCTATTTAATTCTTTACCTTTTAGCTCGAGCTCCGACTCCTTCTTGGTAAGAAGGTTTTCTATCTTGAGGACCTGGTCTCTACGGTCTTTTTCTTCCTTTTTTGAGTCCTCCAGAAGCTTGATGGCCTTATTCTTGGCCTCAAGGAGTATGTCCTGCGATTGCGATTTTGCTTCGGCGAGCAGGCCTTCCGCCTTTGACTCGGCCGAACTTACGCTTTTACTGGCGACTAACTGCCTTAAGAGATAACCGATCAACAGTCCTGGCAACAACGCTGAAACTGCCGCTATGAGCGGGCTTAGTTGTGAAAACATGATATTGATAAGTTAGTATCATAGAGTGTGTAACTCTTAAATTACTAAATTAAATTAAAGTTATGCCTCTATCTTAGCAGAATAAGAAATTAAATGCAATATTGTACTGAATTACTGGTTAGCATAAGGAATCTGCACATAGAACGTGGTGCCGCCTTCTCCGGTATCAAACCACACTTTCCAGCCAAAATATTCGCATATCATTTTGACTATGAATAATCCGAGACCCGCTCCGCCGGTAGTACTGGCAATTTTTATAAATATATGAGGTTTCACATTCTCCGGTATCGGCTCTCCATTATTATGACAAGAGAAAAGAATACCCTGTTCATGTTTTTGAAGTTTAACCGTAACCTTTCTCCGTTCTTTATCCGCGTGCTCGGCCGCGTTGTGGAGAATATTGAGAAACACTTGGAGCGCCAACGACTTAACGGCATTAATCGTCGCGGATCCGGCCTCATTCTCAAACGTGATAAGAACGTCAGGTTGTTTTTTTCGGACTGATCCGATCGCATTTTCTATTTTCTCTCCCAAATTAATTGTTTCAATTTGCGGGACGGGGTTCTCTACGCGTGAAAGGAGCAACAAGTCGTTGACCAGATTCATCAGGTTCAGGTTTTCCTTATAAACTTTTTTCAATTCTTGTTTTTCCGCTTCCCCAAGCTTAGAACTGGCCAGAAGATTATCCAACAACCACCTTACAGCTCTTAAGGGATTGCGAGTTTGATGCCCAATCACAGAAATAAACTGCTCCTTAAATTTTCCTTTATTCTTATCGTTAAAAAATATCTCTAATTTTTGTATCAAATGGCTGATGAAATTCACCACATCCTCGTCCTTTTCCCTGGGCGTTAGCATGAAAAAGGCGATGACCGCCACAACTTTTCCTTGGGTCAGCACCGGAAATCCAACTGCCGCCGAGAGTCCAGTTTCTTGCGCGGACGGGACTCGAAGAAATATTTCCGGCGATTCTTTCTTGACGTCCGTTATCCATTCTGTGGTCTGATTTTTCCACACTCTTCCGGGCAGACCGACACCCGGAGCAAAAGTGATATTTTGGGTGATTTTTAAAAACCCTGAAACTTGCTTTTTATCCAATGCCGACCATACGAAAACATTCGCAAGCCGCGAGCCGTCCGGACTCGGCATCCACACTTCTCCCACCTGCCATTCGGTGAACTTACAGACGATCTTTACGATCTCTTTTAGGGCCTCGGTTGTATCGTTTGAAGCAATCACGGAATTGGCGAGTTCGTGATAAACAGGCAGCAGTTGTTCGTGCAAAATTATTTCTTCTTTATATTTCGTGATGTCTGGTTCTATGGCAACGAAAAACCGGATCTCATTTTTTTTGTCAAAAATTTGGGAAATATACAACTCCTGCCAATAAAGCGTTCCGTTTTTTCTCTTATTTTGAACTTCGGTAATGAACGGTTTTTTTCTTCTTTTATCGTACGCCACATTTTTTCATAAAATTCCCTAGGCATTTGGCCGCCCCAGAGATCTGCGGGATTTTTACCGAAAGCTTCCTTCAAAGAAAAGCCGGTGCGAACTTCGGCCGCTTTATTGGCGTATAAAATGTTCGCGTTTGTGTCTGTGATTGCGAAATGTATAGGCAACGAATCTAATACTTTTTTCAGGTCTAATTTTGATATTTCTTCCAAACGCTTGCTTATTTCTTCTTGTGAGATCGGCGTTCTCATATTATTATAAGTATACTATGAAACCTACGGTTCTGGTAGTTTTAGACGGCTGGGGATACTCAAAACAAAAACACGGCAATGCTTTACTGAATGCCCAGACACCGAACCTGAACAAAATTCAGAACAACTACCCTTATCTTCTTCTTCAGGCCTCCGGAAAAGCGGCCGGGATGACCTGGGGTGAGCCCGGAAACAGCGAAGTCGGCCACCTCACCATCGGCGCCGGCAGGATAATTTTCCAATATTTAAGCCGCATCAATAAATCCATTACGACCGGGGAGTTTTTCGAAAACGAAGTGTTAAAGACGGCGATCGGACACGTAAAAGCAAACGATTCCTCTCTTCATTTGGCTGGGCTTTTAACTTCGGGATCGGTCCACGCATATCTTGGTCATTTACTTGCTTTGATCGACTTGGCTGCCAAGAACCAGGTCCGCAAGGTCAAAGTTCATATTTTTACGGACGGCAAGGACTCCGGCCTGAAAGAAGGCGCGATTCTGATCAAAAAGGTCCAGGATTATCTCGCTAAAGCGGGAGTCGGCGGCATAGCCACCATAATCGGCAGGGATTACGCGATGGACAGGAATAAGAATTGGGATTACACCAACAAAACATACGACCTGCTGGTTCGCGGCGCGGGAGAAAAAGTCCCGGATATCCTGAAAAGGTTAGAGGGGCTTTATGACTCCGGCATGACCGACTCGAAACTTCCCGCCATGCTTGTTGACAAACAAGGAACCATCGAAGAAAACGATGCCCTGGTCTTCTTCAATTTCAGGGAAGACAGTATGAGACAAATAACCGGGAGTTTTATCGATTCCGAATTTGAGATTTTCCCGATCAAACGTTTTCAGAATCTTTTTGTTGTCGGTATGACACAATATCTGGAGGATCCGCGGCTCCATGCGGTATTTCCGATACCGGAAATAAAGAACGGCTTGGCGGAAACATTAAGCTTGAACGGGAAGACCCAATTCCACATCGCAGAAACGGAAAAATACGCCCATGTCACCTACTTTTTCAACTGCCTGAATAACGAGCCCTATGACGGAGAAACGGATATATTCATAGATTCGCTTAAGAATCATTTGGAAGACCCGGCAATGAGGGCCCAGGATATTACAAATAAGGTTCTGGAACACATCAAAGCGGATCAATACGACTTTTACGTCATAAACTTCGCAAACGCGGATATCCTGTCGCATATAGGTAATTTTGAAGCCACAATAAAAGGAGTCGAAGCCATTGACGAACAGGTCGGCCGGTTGGCCGGCGCGGTTCTTGAGAAAGACGGCATCTTAATGATCACCGCTGACCATGGCAACGCCGAATCGCTTGTTTATCAGCTAACCGGCGAGAAAGAAACGAAACACAATGAAAATCCGGTCCCGCTTTACCTGGTAGGAAAACAATTCGAAAGAGCCCGTTCCGAATCGGAGATGGCGCAAGCCTTCCAGATAAACGGACTTCTGGCTGATATCGCCCCGACCGTTTTGGAACTCATGGGAATCACAAAGCCGGAAGAAATGACCGGCGAAAGTTTGCTGCAATTATTAACTTATTGATTTACCTCGGCGCTACTTCTTTCCAGATAGGTATAGGCTTCTGAATGATAAGCGGACCTCTGGTTTTAGCGCAGGATTGGCCCTGGCTGTCTTCGGCGGTAAGCGTTACGTAATATGTTCCTTCTGCGACGTATGTTTTGGTTGGGTTCTGTTCTGTTGATGATGTGCTATCTCCAAACAACCAACTCCATTCGCGTTGAAGCGGATTCCCTCCAAATACCGTCTGGTCGGTGAATTGGATGGGACTTCCTTTGGCCGGGCTTGAGGGCTCGCTTACCCCGCCTTGGGTCCAGGTGAAATTAACTTGTGGGTAGGCAAAGTTGGGGGTTTTAAATGAGCCGGACTCCGACCAACCGGAGGATTGATCGTAAGTATTCCATACTCTGACCCTGGCTTTGTATGTAGTGTCGAACTGCAGATACCCCTGGCCGGAAAAATATGATGTCGAGCCGGAATTAACTTTACCACTGTCAACTTCCGGACTGTTGAACGAGGCCTGATCGTCCACCTGAACTTGATAGGACTGCTGGGGACTGCCCGACGGGTCAGAATAAGTCCAACTCACCGTAGCCGCCGGCCCGGAGACGCAGTAATTCGGCTGCGTTGCCGTCACATCTGACGCGGTTGGAGAAGGATAGGATGGATATGAGGGGTAGCTTGGGTAGCTGGGATATGAGGGGTAACTAGGATAAGATGGATATGATGGATATGATGGATATGATGGATATGATGGATATGAGGGGTAGCTTGGGTAGCTGGGATATGAGGGGTAACTAGGATATGAGGGGTAGCTTGGATAAGATGGAGGTGGTTCTGGGTCAGGATAAGATGGAGGTGGTTCTGGGTCAGGGTAGGAAGGAGGGGGTTCCTCTCCATGAGGTTGAGGTTCAACACAATTTCCAACACACTCGCCACCGCCCAAGTCCCACACGCAACAATATTCATCAACAATATGTGAAGCACACACAGAGTCGGTTGGAAATGTAAAAAATCCTAAAAATAAGAAAAACGGGATAAAAATAAAGATTATTAAAGTCGTGAATTTTTTAATCATTTGATCATATTGGTTTGAATTTGGTTTCATAAATTGAATTTATCATCTTTCATAAGAGTAAATAATTTCACGATCCAGCCATTGAACAGCTTCCAATAATTAAACAGGCCGGGTTTTTGCTGAATTTCGGCAGCAGTTAACGTTCTGTCTCGGGTTAAAGTATAGATGAATCCGTAATCGCCGCGATATTTTATGTTTTCCGGCGTATCCCAGGCCGAGTCCAGCAACTCCTGCAATATATTATGGGCCCGTGTTCTGTATTCCTCGCTTCCTCTAAGATCGGCCAGAACCAGCAAGACATCGGCCGTTATCGTTGCATTTATTTGATCTTCAAAAATTTCCAATACCCTTCCTTGCTTTAAGAGATCGTTGACGAGGACTTCAGCTGTATCCAGATATTTTGCTTCTTTAGAAACCTGATTGGCCGGCAGATATAGATACCAGATGGCCTGAATTATATAATCGGCATTTTTATCTTGGTATAATGGCCTATTCAGTTCGGCATCAGCCGCCCCAAGAAGCCGATTTTTATATCTAACATCCCCGGTTGCGTCAAATAGCAGGGCGAGGTTTCGGCCTGTTCCTTTAAGAATTACCGCTTCGTCGCTTTCAGACAAAAAGCCATTGGCCAGATTCAGCATGACTGAAAGGTATCTCTGGTCTCCGGTTTTGTCATAATATTGGGCAACTGAAGAAAAATTTAACTTGCAAAAATCAGTTTCAGTATTGCAGCGATCCAGTATATAGTTGATTGCTTGATCGGCTTTTTCCCGGTAATGTTTATTGCCGGTTGTTTCTTCCAGCAGAAGATAAGCATTTATTACCTGAAAAAAGGGAAATGGAGACGGTATAATATACAAATAATTTTCTTTATAACCTTCGGGGGGGCATTTTTCAGTTTTTTCATTGCAAATAACAGCACCTAAAATCGTACCGTCGGGTCTGATTAATTTATCTAAAAAAGTAGCTGATTTTAAGGCAACCTCAAGGCCGGTGATTTGAGGCCTTTGCGTGGTTGGTTCATCTGTTTTTGTTCTATACCAAAAAAACCAAATACTAGAAACAATAACAACTGTGATTATGGTGAATAAAACAAAATTTAACCTATGTAAATTACTTTTAGGCTTTAATATTCCCGGGTCATTGTTCCCGGTGTTTTGATCTTCATCCATATGATAATTTTAAAATATAAACCGAAATAAGTAAATGCAGTTATCAACAAAAAAATCCGGTTTTTAAGGCCGGATGGAATAACCTGTTAGAATTTTTATTGGGGTACTAAAAATAAAACTTTTTTCTTACACTATTTCTTTGCCTGTCTTGTACTTCTCTGTCTTCGATCAATATTTTTTCAATAAAATCTGGGGGTAGGTAAAGGCCGCTGTTTTCCAGTCTGGCAAGAAGAGTAGTAATAAATTTAATTCTCTCTTCAGCCGATTCGGATTTAATTTTTGCCCTAAAATTATCAAGATCGTTGATTATTTCCGGGTCGAGTTTTAAATTTTCAGAAGCTTTTTTTAGATTTTGGACCAACTCATCGTCATCGATCAATCCGGCCGACCATTTTGAAATAGCATCTCCCGATTCATATGACTTAGCAATTGCATCCATCACGACGGCAATTATTGTCAAATCATCGTATGGTCTGTATCCTATGACATTTTTGAATTGCGGATCTTTGCTTTGAAGGAACTGGATTATTTCATAGGTAATATTTTGAGTCATCCCTTCAAGTAACAATCTGCGCAAAATAGACAGTTCTAATCCGGCAGATTCCGGACTTCTGTGAAGTGTGTGGACTATTTCATGAATAATGAAGTTCAGATAGGCCGCGGAATTAATTTCACTTTTATGATCTAAAAAAACCCGGGGTGTCATAACAATGCGGTACGGCCGATCGGCAATATACCCGTTAGCTCCCATAAATGACCTGACATCGTGGGGTTTCAAAACCATAGACGGCACATTTAATGACATCAGTTTTTCTCTTACTTCCGGCGACTGATCAATCAAAGCCGAACTTAATATAATTTCGCGGAGATTTCCTTTCAACATTTCTTGATAGGCATTCAGGTCTTCGGGGTGATCCTTAAAAAATTCTACGACATCATGATCTTCACTAAAGATTTTACGTTCACTGCGATCGAAAAAGCGACTATGGCGATTGCGTCTAAGTTCGTCTTCAATCTTTCTATCCTCGGCAAAATCAAAATTTAGCATACCGTCTGTTACTCCATCAACTTCTTCTTTTAACTTCGCTTCGTATCTTTCAACCCACTCTAAAAATTCCGGTTCTTCTTTTTTAAGGTACTCCTCAAAGTTGCGAAGCTTTTCCCCGGTAATGGCCGGCTCTAAAACCAGTTCTGTAACAGATTCTTCTTTTTTATCAAAACGAAGCTGATCGGCTTCAACTTCTTTTGTCGAGCCCAGGGCAA
Organism: uncultured Candidatus Saccharibacteria bacterium; assembly: GCA_964521925.1. Taxonomy (GTDB): domain Bacteria; phylum Patescibacteriota; class Minisyncoccia; order 2-02-FULL-40-12; family GWA2-44-9; genus JACPAB01. The sequence continues at coordinate 8,735 of CAZFTW010000008.1, forward strand.
GGAGTCCGGCCATGGCCATGGCCATAAGCTTATATCTTATCCGGTTAAAAATGCCCTGACGCTTAAATTCCTTTTCGCTCATTACACGCTCCTTCGCATTTAAATCAATATTTTTGGCTCCAAGCTCCATTTTAAAAAGGTTTTGAGAATTTGACCCTACGATCCATTTCCTGCTTTTAGGTATTCCAGACATTTTAAACTTAACTCACTATCTATACGACGGCAAATTTCTAAACCTTTTTCAGAATTGGAATCATGGCTAGCATCTATTGCTCCTCGAATACAATCCAAAAAAAACATCCTCATCGTTATTTTGGTTGTTTTGGCAGGCTTCAACTATTTTAGATTCAGAATTCTTAATATTATGATAAAGAATTCTGCCAATTGCAATATTGCATTTACTAAAAGTTTCTTTGGGAACTAACTGGCAAGTTTCAAACGATTTTGCAACATCCAGAGAACGGTTATACTCATGCGAACCGGCTGAAATATGGCATATGAATGAATAAGGATCTGTCAAAGTCCTGCAAAATTCGGGTATGTTTTCCGGCCATTCAAGCGAAGTATGAGCAAAACTTCCCGCTCCATAAAGCTCCATAAACACACCAAAGCCGCAATTTATTCTTTGTCCCCGTACGGGAAGTAAATCGCAAAAAGATAATGCTTTTTTAACATCGTAACCGGCCACAAAAGCAAAACCGTGCCCCAAGCCGTGATAGCATGCGGCTTCGAATAATCTGTTATTGTCCACCAGACATAAACTTGAAATTTCTTTAAATAAATCCCCTCCGCCCATCGTAAATCCCTCAACGACCCCATGAAAACAGCCGTAAGTGCAAAGACTGGAGCAATGAGAAATAGTTTCGTTAATATTTTGCGAATATATTCCCCCGTCTTGCCCTATTGCATGAAGAATATTATGGCATTCAGCCGCTGTGGGCGATAATTCACCACTGGAAATTAAATCATCGACTGCAATAATAAATTGTCCAATGTCATTTTTGCAATATCTTTTTCGAGTAATTTTCTGATACATAGAATAGTTTCTGCCCTGTTGTCAGAGCTGGAACCACAGGAGGAGAAAGCATCCAAAATTAAGGTTTTTGGGTCAAAATTTTTCTTAAAAACAAAGAAATTTGCAAATACTGCAGCAATACCAATTGCTAAAACAAGGAAAGTTAGAATATGGACTAGCTTAAATTTCATTTTTTACAGTATACCAGTTTCCTGAACTAATCGCACAATTCCACCGTCCGTCATTTGCAATATCAATTTCTTTGTCCTTCGAAGCTTTTTTGGCCTCCGAAGTTTAACATAAATCAGGGACTAAGTTATCAACAAAAAAATCCGGTTTTTAAGGCCGGATGGAATTTGGGTGATATTGGCTGTATTCTAGGAAGTATGCGGCACTCAAGATGCAGGGGGGTGTGCTTTTGGATCTTTCTATAACGTCAATGGGCGGGCAAGCTTTGTCAGCCAAACTTCCCCAATTTATAAAACTGTTACTCGGCCACTTTGGGCCATATGCCGCGGCAAATAAAAGATAATTTACTCCGGGTTGCAATACATACTGATAATATGAACCGGGTCGTGATGGAATAGGCGGGGGCATTTTGATAGTCATGCATTCTCCTTGCTTAACAATAAATGGCGTTCCGTCTGAATCAAAGGCGCTATCAGTTTGATCTCTCGGAGTATTGCCATCATCACTTTGAAGTGAAACAAGGCGCATTTGTGATAAGTAAGAACTGTTTCGGCCTAAAATTGGGTCCATACAAATCTTTGCTGTAAATTCAATAGAATTAGGTCTTACAGCCCCCGGTCCCGGAAGCAACTCAAGGAGATGGAGCACGAGAGGGCCGGGATTTCCGGCACCATCCAGAAATCTCATTTCTACAGGTTGGAACGGAAAAGGGTTTGAATGTCCGACAGGATTTTCGACCGGCGTCGGACTGACCAGGTTCGCTTTGTCGCAGGCGACGGCCGTCAGGACCAGCGCCACGAAAACCAGCGACGAAAACAGGTTTTTCATTGCCTCCTTCCTTTCTTGAAAGTCAAAGTACCACTTTGCTTACATTATATCATGCTCAATAAGTTTTGGCAAGCAGCAGCAAGGTCTTGCAAAAGACAAAATATGTTATACTGACTTTAATGGTAACAATTTCTAATCGTACATTGGTATTGGTCAACCTTGGACTGCTTGCCGTTTTGGCCTGGTTTGTTTTCCCGTTCGCTGGAAACAAGGTCAACGCCGCCGATAAGGCCTATTCTATCTTCCAAGATTGTTCTTCTAAAGACGACCAGAATAAATGCTACAAGGAAGAGTTGATTGAAGTTACCAGAAAAAAGGGACTGACTTTTTCCCAAGAGGTCTTATTGGCCCTTCAAGACCATGCCCCTACGACCAGAAGTTGCCACGTCATTGCTCATAAAGTCGGCGCCGAGGCGGTGAAGAAAAACCCGAAAGAATGGAGAAAAGTGTTTGAAGAAGCAAATAACAAAATTTGCGGCTGGGGTTTTCCTCACGGGGTACTGGAGGGTCTTCTTGGAATAGAATCATACCTTGAGCCAAGTTCCGACTTTTTAAACAAGGTATGTGCTGAAAGCAATGACAGAGAAAAACAAAGAGGATGCTCCCATTTTTTCGGCCATCTTTTTCCAATTGAAAAAGGCGACTTGAACAAAGCGATCGAAGAATGTTCCAAGGCCATTCCTTCCTTAAGATTTGACTGTTATGACGGCGTTTTCATGGAATATGATCAGAAATTCGTTTCCGCGGAACATGAACTTGATGAGCTTCCGGTTATTACGAAGGAATACGTAAGCGGTCTTCGCAACACCTGCCTTAAATTCACGGGCGAACAGAGCGGAGCCTGCTGGGTGGAAATGGCTGAAATGTATGCCAAATTAAACAATTACGAACCTGGCGCGGTATATGCCGGATGCATGACTGCGCCATCCCAATCCGAAAGAACCAGTTGTTATCTCAAGGGCGTAGTATTGATTGCCACTTATCCGTACGAGCAAGCAGAGAAAAAATTGACCTTGCTTTGCAATCCTTACGAAAACAAAGCAAGCGAATACAAGACATGCATAAGTCACGCCATTGCCGGATTGATGGCCTACACTCCGAAATTTGTTCCTCGGGGCTCGACGATCTGTTCTTCTGTGGAAGAGCCCTACCGCAACTGGTGTTTCGAGGAGCTTGGAAACAAACTTAAAGATGCCGTTCAATCGCCCGAAGAAAGAGTTGTTTTGTGCAACAGTGTTCCGGATAAATACAAGCCGCTGTGTTCAAACGACAACTTATAAAACATCTCCCAATAATTGTTATTGCTTTTGTGATTCTCGTTGGAATCCTGTTTTTTATTTTTACAAGAAACAATATTGAGGAGGCCTCCGGATTCATAGTTGCCAAGATGCAAGAATGCCACGAAAACCAAGAAGAGGGACGGTGCTACTCCAAAGCGGCTGAAGCATTCATCGAACGCTATGAGATACCTGAGATACTGGCTGTATTCAAAAAAAATGAAAAAGAACCCGAATTTTTCACCAAATGCCACCTAACGGCTCATTACCTTGGACGGCTTGCTTACAAGAAGTTCGGGAGCGCGCAGAAAGTATTTTCCCAAAGCGATTATACTTGTCTGGGTGGAGTTATCCACGGCGCGATGGAGGGATATTTCATTGAAAAAGATATCCCGCTAACCCCGGAAAATGAGCCGCTTATTGCTGATGAAGTAGCCGACCTTTGTGGCAAGTACGACGACTATCCGGTACCACAAAAGCACACGGAATGCTTGCACGGACTGGGCCATGCCTTGATGTTTTATGCTCAAAATGAAGTGCCTAAAGCGCTAGAACTTTGCGATGTGTTGGGAATGTCGGACAGAGAAATTTGCTATAGCGGAGTGTTTATGGAACACTGGACAAATCTCGGAAACGCTGATCATCCAACCAAATACGCACGCCTTAACGATCCGCTGTTCCCGTGCCCGGTCCTGGCGAGACAGTACCAACGGATATGCTACACATACGGGGTTTTGGTTTTACCTCAATCAAGCATTCAAAAATCAATAGAAGCGTGCTTTAAGGTGCCGGATGAATATCAAAATGATTGTTTTCAGACTCTCGGCCGCGATCGCACAATAATCTCGGCCAGTCCCAAAGAAATAAAGGACCAGTGCGATCAGATACTAAACCCCGACTTTATCAGAGAGTGTTATAAAGGAGCGGCATACAACTTGGTGATTCGATTCGGAACACAGTCGGATTTGGCATTTCAATTTTGCGACTTAATAAAAGATAAAAGTGATTGTTACGCGCAAATCGGGCGTGGACTTAGAAAAATGGCTCGCGACCAAAATGAAATCTTAGCCGCTTGCAGCAGGACAAACAACAAAGAATATGAAAAAATTTGCGTTGAATTTAGTTCCGGTCGGTTGGAATAAATACGTCGCGAACGTTCCAGTTACTCGCGCGCAGATCGTATTCTATAGAAATATCTATTATTTGGCCGACTTTAAGATTGCTCTTGTTGAGTCGTACGCTTGAGGCCTCGGTATATGGAGGCGAGATTCTCCAAACCCTGGTTTCGTTGGTTACCACAATCTCCGGGATTTGGACCTCGGCGGATTTAAATTGAATAATAAGATTGTTATCTTGAGGAACCAGCCCCTCGATTTCACCACCAAGAAAATAATGCACAAACAATGATTCGATGCGGGGATTATCGAGTGGGATCGGCAGAGAAAACATGGCCGGTTGTTTGGTGGTGTTTTTGTTTGGGTCCGGCAAGAATCTCATCCCTTTCTTGAACCAAAATACGATAAAAATAGAGACAATAAGAACAAGGAAGGATATGATTAAAATTCTCCTTAGCATATTTTTATTTTATCACACTAATTGCGCCTTTAAAACCGGGGGGCAAATGATCGTGGTATCTCCAAACGCCCGCTTTGTCAAAAACAAAGTTCCATTCTCCTCCTGGTTCTATCGGTTGTTGTGGATCAAACTCGGGATAAATTCCGTGGGTGGGGTGAAAATTCGAAGCCGGCCAATGTAAACGTTGGCCGTCGTTCCTAAATATCACCTTCGTTCCTTTTTGTATCTTTATCTCTTCGGGAACAAAACTCTCGTCGGTAACAGATACGACAACGGTGCCGGCTGGATTTGTTTCCCGGGCCAAAAAGTAGACCGCCGAAACAATAACCACAACACCTAAAACCAGAGAGGGTAGTTTGGTATTAAGCATTTCAAATTTATATTATCACATTATGACCCCGCCACCAAGAAGTTCGCCCTCCTTATAAAACACAGCCGACTGGCCGGGAGTTATTGCCTGCAGTTTATAGCGTGGTAACGCAGTAGCGCAGTAGGTTGAATTCTGCTTGGTAAGTATCGCGGGAATTGTTACGGATCGGTAACGAATTTTCACGTTGACTTTCGCGGGTAGTTTCAGTTTTTCTCCTATCCAATTTACTTTTGTGATTTGGGTTTTGTGATTTGTGATTTGTTGCGCGCCACTCACATATAAAACATTTTTTCTAATATCCTTGCGCGCAATGTAATACGGCCCCTGGCCGTTCTTTATGTTTAAACCGTGCCTTTGTCCGATAGTGTAATACCAAATGCCGTCGTGAATTCCGACCTGACGACCGACACTATCCATTATTCTTCCCGGCTTTGGTTTAATGCGAGTTTTCAAAAAGTCCTTCATGTCCAACGGACCGATGAAGCAAACGCCCTGGCTGTCTTTCTTGGCATGGTTGGGTAGGCCAAACTTTTTAGCCAACCTTCTGACCTCTGGTTTGATATACTCACCTACCGGAAATAGACATCGGCTAAGGTGCTGTTGCTTTAAAGTCCACAAAAAATAACTTTGGTCCTTGTTCTTATCTTTAGCCATCAGTAATTTATAACTTTTCACTTTTAACTTTTCACTTTTAACTTGCGCTATGCGCGCATAGTGTCCGGTCGCGATAAAATCCGCGCCTTCTTTCCTGGCTTTCTTAAAAAACAGGCCGAATTTTATCTCTTTGTTACACATAACATCGGGGTTGGGCGTTCTGCCGGCTTTATATTCTTTGAGCATATAGTCGGTGACCGACTTTTTATATTGCTTTGAAAAATCCCAGGTCAAAAGAGGAATACCAAGCACGGATGCGGCCCTCATCGCGTCTTCCCTGTCTTCTTTCCAGAGACAAAAGCTGTCTTCGGCGGGTTGCCAGGGTTTCATAAAGACCCCGACCACGTCAAACCCCCGCTTTTTCAATAAAGCGGCGGCAACGGACGAATCCACCCCTCCGCTCATTGCTACGTATACTGATTTTTTCTTTGTTGATACTTTCATAACAGACATGGTCCCGATTTGATTCACACGAAGCGTGATGAGCAAAATCGAGGATTCTCGATTTTGCTCCGATTGCTTTGCAATCGAGAGTCCGCGATTCCTTTGGAATCGGGATATAAAATCGGGACTACATACACTTTCTTCATCACGAAATATTATAACATATTTTTCTGTTTTTTCCACTGCTTTACGGAAAAGCGGGCGAATATTATAATGATTACTATTAGACTATAAAATGCCGACCTCCATGTTATCCAAAACATTATTATCCCTGTTGATCCTTGTTGTCCTGCTAACTCCTCTGGCGGCTTATTTTATGTCTCATGACCATTGTCTCCAACAGATATGTCACAAGGTCATGACGCTCTTGTTCATTTTACCCACTATGGCAAGTATTGCTATTTTTCTCTTGGCGTATGGCTTAGTGTCGGAAGTTTTAATATTTTCACAGTTCAACTCTCGGGATATCTTTTCTCCTCCTCGTTCATAATTAACGGTTCTGATAGAGTTCTTTACGGCAACTCGTCTTGTTCTTGGTCGTTCAACGACAAATCAAATAAATACCATGAATACAAAAATTATTTTTAGTATAGTGACGGCAACAATCCTTATTTTCGGAGCGATACTCTGGGTTGAGAGCGATAAAACCGAACAAATACAAACATTGGAGAGATCCGGTGACTTAGTGTCAAAAACTGGCATCCATTGGCACCCCGAATTGAAAATCGTTGTCAAGGGCGAAGAAACCAAAATTCCCGCGAACATCGGCATCGGGATGCAGTATGCCGGATATCCACGCTACGATCCCATGATGAGAATGACGGATATGCACACGCATGATGATTCGGGAACGCTTCATTGGGAAGTAATGGAGGGCCCCGTCACAAAAGAAGATGTGCGTATTGGAAGTTTCTTCGCGATATGGGGCAAGAAATTCGACGGCTCCTGCATTCTTGAAAACTGCAACGGGTCGGAGGGAACGGTCAAAATGTTCGTGAATGGCGAACTAAACACTGAATTTCAAAATTATCTCGTCAAAGACGGAGATAAAATAGAAATCCGCTATGAATCCCGTTAGAAGTCGCCCAAACGGGTTAAACGAATGAATCCCGTTAGAAA
>CAZFTW010000009.1:0-6838 GCA_964521925.1 uncultured Candidatus Saccharibacteria bacterium
AAAGATTTCACCCGTAAAATCAACTTGGGCTTCAAGCCGGAAGGAAATTGAAGAAAATACACAATTTCTTTCCTGGTCTGATCCCGAAAACTTAATTCATAAGTGGCAGTGGAAACTTACCGACCTGGTTCTTAAAGAAGTCAAAGCTATGAATAAAGATCATTCCCGTTATGATCTGGTCAGAAAAAAAACCGATCAAGCGCTTTCCAGCGATCATTTTTGGTGGGCCTCAGCCAAACCCTGGTGGAGTTTGGAAATGATCGAGAGCGGAGCTTATCGTTTGCTCGACACGATCAGGCATATTCCCGACGTTTCAAAAGAGGTTCTGGAGGAAGCCCGTGACTATTATGAAAATATAATAACCACCGCTTTTAACTGGCAACGGACAGGAAAGATCAGACAAATGATGAGGGAACAGAAATCAATTTTACGGATCCCTTTTAAAGACAGGACTGTTAGCCGCGGCGGCGCTGAAGAGGGTGTTTACTGGGCTTTCATTGACATGATGAAAAGTTTGGAAAACAAAGCGGCAGCCGAGGGGGAGTACGAGAAAGCTATTTTGTGGCGGGACTCTATTTATAAACTTGAAAACAAACTGGACGTTTACGATACCATAAATGCCATAGATCTTTTGCGTGTTCAAATACCCCACAAGGAAGTCGAAGAAACAATTGAAAAATATAAAGATAAATATAGACAAATTCGCGGCGGCCAACCTGAACAAAGAGGATCCTGACCGCACTTGACGCCCCCTATTTTTTAGTGTATTATTAGGCCTTTCGTGAGGTCTAACATGTCTCTTAAGCCGGGACTTTTTTAATGGAAATACGAAATATCGCTATAATCGCTCACCCCGAACCATCGCCTACGGCGAGCTACGGGGCAGGCGTTAACCACTATTATGGAAATTAGAAACATTGCCATCATTGCTCATGTAGATCATGGGAAAACGACTTTGACCGATGCTTTAATGCGCCAAACAGGCGTTTCGACCGAAGAGGTGTCGATGGACTCCAACGCCCTTGAACAGGAACGGGGCATTACCATTTATGCCAAGAACACCTCCGTATTTTACAAAGACACGAAAATAAATATCGTGGACACTCCAGGCCATGCCGATTTCGGTTCCGAGGTAGAGCGCGTACTCCGCTCGATCGATTCGGTGCTTCTGGTCGTGGATGCCCAGGAAGGCCCTATGCCGCAGACAAGATTCGTTCTCAAGAAGTCCTTGGAGCTGGGGTTGCGGCCTATTGTGGTTATAAACAAGATAGACAAACCGGCCGCAGACCCCGCTAAGTGCGAGGAGCAGGTGTTGGAGTTATTTCTTGAACTGGGCGCGAATGACGAGCAAGCCGATTTTCCGGTCGTTTATGCCGTTGGCAGGCAGGGCATGGCCAAGAAAAACCTTGCTGATGAATCAGGTGATCTGAATCCTCTTTTGGATACCATACTCGAACACGTTAAGCCGGCCTCATCGGATGAATTGGCTTCAAAGCCGTTGAGAATGCAGCCGTTCAACCTGGGATATGATAATTTCCTCGGCCGCCTCGCGGTGGTTCGGATATATGAAGGAAAAGTTTCTCCCGGCCAGCAGGTTTTTGTCAAAAAGCTCAACGGCGAGACCCGTTCGGGCAAGCTGACCAAGGTCTTCACGTTTGAAGGCATTCAGAAGAAAGAACTGGACAACGTCGGTGCCGGAGACATTGTCATGGTTGCGGGGTTGCCGGACATTTATATCGGCGAGACCATCACCAGCGAACAAAATGCGGAACCGCTTCCGGCTATCGCGGTCGATGAGCCGACCATTACCCTTAATTTTTTGGTGAATAATTCTCCTTTTGCGGGAAGAGAGGGTAAGTTCGTCACATCAAGGCAGATAAGGGAGTATCTCGAAAGAGAGCTTGAGGTAAATGTGGGCCTTAAGATCGATTTTTCAGCCGCCGAGTATTTTAAGATCTCCGGAAGAGGCGAACTTCACATCGTGATATTGCTCGAAAACATGAGGCGGGCCGGCTATGAGCTTCAGGTTTCCCAGCCGCAAGCCATCATCAAAGAAGAGAACGGGATCAAGGCCGAGCCGTTTGAGGAAGTTATTGCCGACATTCCTTCGGAATATCAGGGGCCTGTCATTGAGGGCTTGGGCAAACGGGGCTTCAGGATGAAAGACATGCGCATGGAAGGGGAAACGATCCGGCTTACATTTGAAGGGCCGACCAGGGGATTCCTCGGATACAGGAACCAATTCATAGTAAACACAAAAGGCAGGGGAATATTGTCTTCGCGATTCCTCGAGTTCAGGCCGATGTTCACCGGAAATATAGAGAAGCGCTCGACCGGCTCTATGATATCCATGGCCAACGGAAAAACACTGGCTTTTGCGATCTGGAACCTTCAGGACAGGGGAACTTTATATATCCACCCCAACACGGAGGTTTATGAAGGGATGGTCATCGGAAACACTTCAAAAGGAGAACAAATGGACGTCAACCCGACCAAGGGAAAACAGCTTACGAACATGCGCGCTTCCGGTTCGGACGAGTCCATTATTCTTATTCCGCCGGTTGAACTGACCATAGAACGGGGACTTGAGGTTATGTCCGAGGACGAGTATCTTGAAATTACACCCAAAGACGTCCGTTTAAGGAAGCAGTATCTCACCAAAAACGACCGTGCCCGGGCACACAGAGTTCCTTAACCGGCTAAAGCACGGTTAGGAAACCACTCCGAGCCGAAACTAAAATGAATCAAAACAACCATCAAGGCACTTTTTACGGCTTGGGCATTGCTCCGGCTCTTCTTGATATACTCGAAAAACTCAAATATACCGTCCCTACTCCCATCCAACATCACGCGATACCGGTTGCCATAGATGGCAAAGACCTTATTGGCGTAGCCCAGACAGGCACAGGTAAGACGCTGGCGTTCTGCATTCCAATGCTCCAGTCGATAGCCCAGAACAGGGGCCGCGGTTTGATAGTCCTGCCCACCAGGGAGCTGGCTCTTCAGGTGGACGAAGTTTTTCATAAAGTCGGCAGGCAGTTCGGATTGCGAAGCGCCGTGTTGATAGGAGGCGCCTCAATGGGCAATCAAATTCAATCGCTGAAAAAGGATCCTCATGTTATTGTCGCTACACCCGGACGGCTAAACGACCATCTCCAGTCCCGATGGCAAGGCCATCGCCCGCCCTCGGCTGAACTCGGGCGAGGCCGGGGAGGATCCTCGATTCGGAACGAATCGGGACAAAAGCCCTTGTCTCTCGCCAAGATAACAATCCTGGTTTTGGACGAAGCTGACAGGATGCTGGATATGGGATTTCTGCCGCAGATACAAAAGATACTCAACGCTCTGCCTAAACAGCGCCAGACAATGCTGTTCTCGGCAACTTTGCCGCCGGCCATCATGAGAATAGCCACCTCGCACATGAAACTGCCTCTGCATATTGAGATATCTCCTTCGGGAACGGCGTCCGAAAATGTGATGCAGGAGATATTTATTGTCCGCAAAGATGCGAAAATACGCCTGCTTGAAAAAGTGCTTGGGGAATATAAAGGTTCGGCTCTGGTTTTTGTCCGTACGAAATATATCGCTTCGCGTATCGCGAGAGCTGTCCGCGCTATGGGCCATACCGCTACGGAAATACACTCCAACCGTTCTCTGGGCCAGCGCAAAGACGCCTTAAGCGGTTTCAAGAAAGGAACATACCGCGTATTGATCGCGACCGACATCGCCGCCAGAGGGATTGATGTCCTCGGCATAGAGCTTGTAGTGAACTATGATCTCCCGTCGAATTCCGAGGACTATGTCCACCGCATCGGCCGGACCGGACGCGCGGGAGCCGAAGGCCACGCCATCTCGTTCGCCCTGCCGGAAGAACAATACGAAATCCGCAGTATCGAAAAACTTATACGCAAAAATCTCCGTGTTTCTCCGGCACAGGACCTTCCTCCGGAAAGCTCGCAATTGGCGGAGCATTTGTATAAAGAAAACCAGAGGCGGCACAGTTCCGCTCCGAGCCGCTCGGGTGGTTATGGAGGCCAAAGGCGGTTCAGCGGTTCTCGACGTTCTCGCGGATAAGCGCGGTCTTTTTTCATCTCCAAAATCCTGATAAAATACACTCAATATCTATACCTTTAAACATGAGTTATCTTATGCTGCTTAATATTTTTCTGGTCTTAGTAATCGCATCTCAATTTAGGGTATGGTGGTCCGGCTCATTTAGCGGTTATTTGTTTTTTCTGACATTTATCGGGTTAGCTTTGGTTTGCTTGGGAGCTTATATGGCTGTCGGATGGGGTAAGTCGGGTACGGTCCGGAAATTGCTTGTTTTGGCGGAGATCGGCATTGGCCTTGCCATAATATTCGAATACGAGCCGGTAGTCGGTTTTCTCTTTCGTTGACTTAATTTCTAAAACTTGGAATACTCTTAGAAATCTCGAAGCAGATTTTTGAAAAAGGAAGGTCAGATGACCACTACGTCGAGAGCAATCGACCTGACTCATCCGGAGGTTTTAAGCGATACCGCCAGATACATTCTGGGCAGGCTGGACCCTCCGAGAAAAAAGAGCCAAATACCGGTAAAGCCCATAGTCGTTGAATTTATGGGCCTTCACAAAGCCGGCAAAGACAGCAACTTGGTGGAACTGGACCGTTGGTTCAAGCGCCGCGGCTTTCAGGTTCTTATCCGCCAGGAGAGCGCGGAAACAAGAGATATCAGAACCATGTCTCGGACGAATCCTTACGTTTACGAGATGCGGCACTTCTCTTATACCTTCTCGAATTTCCTGGAAGCGCTGACGAGCCGGGACTTCCATCTCATTGTCCTGAACCGGGGTTTTGTGGACACCTTGTGCTGGCTGGAAATGCACCGGCGCCAGGGCTCGGTCAGCGACGAACAGTTCGAGCAGTTCCGCGCCTACATTCTTAACGGACCGTGGCTGGAAGGCCTCGACGCCGTGGTCTGCCTGATGTGTTCCGTGGAGACGTCCCTGAAACGGGAGTACGGAACTACCAAGAACGTCATCTACGGTTCGAGGATGAATCCGAAAAGCTTGGCGCTGATGCGCGATTGCGTGGAATCGGTCTTTGAATATATCAGCGACCGGTATCCGAACCTGCCGCTTATCAAAGTGAATACCGATGACAGGCCCATCTCGGAAACAAGAGATGAGATAGTCGGCAGTGTCCTCGGGGCCGTAAAGGAACGCATGCATGTGGTTGACGAAGAGCTTATCGCTCACAGCCCGGCCTTGTTGAGAGAGCTTGCCGAGGACGCCGGAAGGCAGGAAATCAAGTTCATGGGCAGCGTACACATACAGGCCCTGTTGAGGCACGGCTGGCATCCCCAGGGGGTGACAAGCGAGATTGACACCTACCTGACCCCGAAAAGCCAACCCGCCCTTGTGGATGACGAGTGTTTCCACCTCCGGTTCTATGGAAAACACGGTGAACAAAGACACTGTTACCTTGTTTACAAAAGACGGGGCGGAGCATCCTCCCGGGACAGGGTCAGCGTGCCTGTTTTGTGGGACACCGTTCCCGGTTTCTTCGATATCTTTGACAAGGTCGCCGTGATCGAAAAAGAAAGAGAGATCTTTGTAAGGGGCGACATGATCCTGGTTGTAGACCAGGTAGAAGGGCTGGGCTCATTCGTTGAGATCCGTGCCCCATTGTCTTCCGATGTCATGGCGGAAGCCGCGAAACTCGGTCTGACGCCGGACCGGATGGTTCCCGAAACATACCTTCGCCTTTTCCTGAAGAATCAGGCGAAAGCCGAATCCCGCTGAAGCGGGATTTTAAATTTTATTTTTGATATACTCTGTTTATGGATCCCGTTAGAAGTCGCCCTAACGGGTTAAGCGAATAAGGCATCAAAAAATAACAACAATCATTCTGCGCATAAACCGGTCGTTCCCGGACTACGCAGTAGCGACTTCTAACGGGATGGATACTTACACCAAAACAATAAAAAGTTTTTCGGAACAATTTTCTTTTGAGCCGGATATTAAAAACGAGGACAAGCTTGTCCGGAAGGAAAAGTTTATTATCGCCGGCATGGGCGGTTCCCGTCTGGTTGGAGACATTTTGCGGATGTGGAAACCGGAAAAGGAAATTATCGTTCACTCCGACTACAATCTCCCCACAGTGTCAGAAGAACGGCTCAATGACTCTCTGGTTATCGCCAACTCATATTCCGGAAATACCGAAGAAACAATAGATGCCGCGCTAAAAGCCATGGAACTCGGATTAAGTTTGGCCGTGGTCGCCAGCGGAGGCAGGCTTATTGAGCTGGCCAAAGAAAATAACCTGCCATACGTCCAAGTTCCCGCTGACAGATTACCGGCCAGGTCCGACCTGGGACACGACCTGCTGGCTTTGTTGAAACTCATGGGTGACGATGACGGGTTGAGCGAAGCGTTGCTCCTTAGGGCCATGAATGGGGGAGGGCTTGAAGAAGAGGGAAAGAACTTGGCCGCCGCGCTTCAGGACAAAATACCCGTGATATACACATCGGAAAGGAATATGGAACTCGGATATATCTGGAAAGTTATAATGAATGAAACCGCAAAGACCCCAGCATTCTGTAATAGGTTTCCCGAACTGAACCACAATGAGATAGCCGGTTTTGAGAACTCGGAATTATCCAAGAATTTCCATTTTATATTTTTGCGGGATATCGATGATGATAGGGCGGGTAGGATAGGCCTAAGAATGGAAAAATTGGGCGAAATATACGGCAAAAAAGATTTGCCGGTCACGAAACTGGAATTGAAAGGCGAGAGCCACCTGAAAAAGATATTTCTTTCTATACTTTTGGCCCACTGGACTGCTTATCATCTGG
>CAZFTW010000009.1:6848-16076 GCA_964521925.1 uncultured Candidatus Saccharibacteria bacterium
TTATCAATATACATAACCTCATTTTTGTTATAATCTAACCATTGTAAAGCTAATCTTGAAAATTGCCCATAAGCTACTGTTGTTCTACTATCCCCGTAAGGTGGGGAAGTAACAATCAAATCCACACTGTTTGTTGGAATTGATGTTTTAATTCTTGTATCTTCGGGTAATATTTTGATTTCTCCTTTTGGATTATTTTTTATGTAAATTTTCATCCCTTCGATATTTTTTTCTATAATTTTGGCCCACTGGACTGCTTATCATCTGGCCAAATACTACAAAATTGACCCGGAAAAGACCGAGGTCATCGAGGAATTCAAGAAGCTACTCTAATTATTTTCCGCACACCAACTTGCACTGTGGCGGAATCGATGTCGGCTCAAGAACCGGCTCTTTATCCAAGCCGAGAACTTTTTCGAGAGCGGATTTTAAGAGGCTCTTGTCTTCTTTCTGGAGCTGGCCGAGATTAGCAACCAGTTCTTTCGACTTTGTGAATGCCTCGGCGGCCTTTTTCAACGCTTCTTTGTCCTTGGTCGAAACGTCTTTGGAATTCGATATGTTCTGGGCTGTTCCCGAAAAGAACCCTTCGAGGGTTTGATAGCTATCGTTGAGGTTTTCGATGACTATTTCGTTTTTGGTTTTGGGAGAGATGGTTTGGCTTATTTTGTCTTTTATTGCCCCCAGTTTTTCAAAAGGGTTAAAAATATCTCCGAGGAGATCTGTTCCGGATGTAGCCGAAAATATTACCGCCAGTACGAGGAATAAGCCGATGAGGTATGCCATATAAACAATTATCAATTTACATTTTCCAATTTCCAATAAATGGCAAATGTGCCAATGATAAATTAATGGAAACTGATAAATGTTAAATTATCTAGTTCTGCCCAGGCCAGGCAAGTCAACCGAATTTTTAACGAAGTCCGGGTTAATGGTGTTGAGTATCAGGTAGGATGACAACAGAAGAATGGCTCCGAAAATTGCGTTGGTCATCCTGCTTTTCGCCTCGCCCACCTTCGAAGTGTTCCCGGCGGCTGTCAGCCAGAGGAAACCGGCGTAGAAAAACATCACGAACACGGCGATACCCAATATCCCAAGCGACCAGGTGAATATCTGCTGAATAAGCTGTCCCAGGTCGGTCGGGAGTCCTTGGGTGGGGGGAGTTACTCGGACGGGCGCTTGGAATGGCTGTCCGGAAACAACCTTGAGCTTGGTTGCGCTTGTGCCATTGCCCGAGGCGGAGATCACGGTGACGGTATACTGGCCCGGCTGGATGTCCAATGGCAGCTCAAATTGGAGCTCGGTTGAGTTAAGGTCGGCGGATCCGGTAATGTCGGTCCTGACCCCGGTCAATGATTGGAGCTGTACTTTGTCGGTAAGATTTGTTCCGAATATGCTCACAGCTTGTCCCGGCGCGGCCTGTTGCGGGTCAATGGATGTTACCGTTGCCGGTCCAGCGGTAAAGACAGGAAAAGCTGTAAAAACATAAAATCCGGCTGCGATAAGGAGAGATGAAAATAAGGAAGTTTTTGAATTCATCCCGTTAGAAGTCGCTACTGCGTAGTTCGGGAACGATCGGTTTATGCTCAAACGATTATTGTTGTTTAATCTATATTTCATTCGCTTAACCCGTTAGGGCGACTTCTAACGGGATTCATATTACCCATACTCTACCTAATTATATAAGAAAATGACATAATACTTATAAACAATGCCCGGTTCAAAAAACACAAGAATACTTTTGGTTTTGGTGCTGGCTGGCACGGTTTTTTTGTCGTTCGGGAGGGCTCGTGCCGCTGTCCAGGACGAAATAAGCGAACGCAACCGGCAGATAGAAGAGCTCCAAAAACAGATAGATGAGTATCAAAATCAAATAGACGGCGCCAGGACCAAATCCAAGACCCTCGAAAACGAGATTGCCCGTTTGAATGCCGAAATAAGCCAGGTTCAGCTTGAAATAAGATCCCTCAACCTTTCCATAAGCAAAACCGGCGCGGAAATAGGGGAAACGGAAAGGCAGATTAACGAAGCCACGGCGGAAATGGAGAAGCACAAACAGGCCCTGGCCCAGTATTTGAAGCTTGCCTATGAGAACGACCAAAAAACCCTTACCGAGATACTCTTGAAGAATGAAAGCATTTCGGACTTTTTCAACGAGCTTAATAACTTAAGCGCGACCCAGGATAATCTCCAGCTGGCCATCAAGGACATCAAAAGGTTAAGGGCACAGTTGAACGAACACCAGCTGCAGCTGGAAGATAAGCAGACCGAACTTGAACAGTCCAGACGTTTGCAGGAAATAGAGAAACGCTCTCTGGATTCCGCCAAATCGGGACAGAGCAAGTTACTAAAAGACACCAAGGGGCAGGAGTCGAAATACCGGGAATTAGTTAAGAAGTCACAGAAGGACATAGAAGCTATCCGTGCGCAGGTAAGATATTTGGAGCAGAACGGCGTTACGGCTGAAGAGGCGGTTAAATTTGGCCAACTTGCCGCTATTCGCACCGGTATCCGCCCCGAATACTTGCTCGCGGAACTTAACTTGGAATCCGGCTTGGGTATTAATGTCGGCAAGTGTTATATCGTGGATGAGACGAGCGGAGCATCCAGACATATCACAACCGGCAAGGTTTCTGCCAAGGGCATAAATCCCGCGCGCGATCTGGCCTTGTTTCTGAATATAACCCGGGAACTTGGCAAAGACCCTTTTCAGACGCCTATCTCATGCTGGCCGGGCTTCGGCTGGGGAGGAGCAATGGGTCCGGCCCAGTTCATTCCTTCTACCTGGTTGGGGTATCGGGAAGAAGTTGCCAGGTTGACCAACCACAATCCGGCAAGTCCGTGGAGCATAGAAGACGCTTTCGTCGCGGCCGCAGCAAAGCTTTCCAAGGACGGAGCCAGCAGCCAAACCCGCGCCGGAGAGATCGCCGCATCCAAGAGATACTACTGCGGAAGCGCCACAAGCAAAAAGTCGGGTTGCGTAAATTATGCCAACCGAGTTCAGAGTTTGGCAGCCGAGATCGCCAAAAACTTATAGCTCGGGTTTTAGAAATTAGGAATTAGGAATTAGGAATTCCTTGTGTTATCCTCTTCATATGTCCCTTGAAAAAGGTAAAATATGAGAGAAATGGAAATAAAAATCGATCGCAGAAGTTTTGTCCTAATGTTCTCGGGGGTTATTGGTAGTTTTGTTTTTATTTTTGAAGATCCTCTGAATGCCCAAGATATTCTTCCTTCCAGAGCGATCGATGTACAGGGCTTGCTTCTACCGACTCTCCAAAACGAATGGAGAATGGTCAATAAAATAGAAGAGGCCAAGCAGCTGCTTGAAAGTTCACTGCCTCTGGGATTTAACGAAGACCCCAAAAAAGACAAAAGGGGCAATATAATCAAGAAAAAAGGCCAACCGGTGCTGGAGATGACCAGGAAAGAGATTGCCCTGGCGATACTGGACACAGAAACGGGCCAGATATTCGAAAAAAGATATTGGCTCGATATGGCCGAGATCAACAAGGCAGACGACCTTAGGAAGAAATATCTGAATAACCCGGACCACCTCCCGAGGTTTCAGCCAACTTTCGCCGACGAACAATTCAGGGTTGTCAGCAACTGGTGGAACAGCTTTAACTCCGACCTCTCGGTCTTCAAAGAGGGGACTGTTGACGGCAGATACGCGGTAGTAGCCAACAAATACCTCATGTCCAATGAGAGTTTGGCTTATCCGGAAGACATGACCGGGGAGAGATATTCCGACATCGTTTACGTGCCATATTCGAGCGCTTTGAAGGACAAGGCTCTCATTGCGGTTGGCAGGCAGTTTCTGAACGATCATGTCAGGGAAGCGTTCAGGGAACTGGCCGAAGCGGGTGTGGTTTCGAAGGCCTTTACGGGCCGGCTTGTTACGGAAACCATGTCCGAGACCTTTGTGAAGAATATTTTTCTTACGGAACAGACAGACCCGAAAATGATGATAACCTCTTCGGATGGAGGCAAAGAACTTGTGGAGAGGGTATTCATACGCCTTGGAGCCAACGGCGAGAAAGCATTTCGCTACACGGTATCCAGAACGGGCGCTTCCGGACTTGGCCAGATAATGCCCGGAACTTATGCGAGTATGTTCAAGGGCTATTCTTCCGCCCAGCTTATCAAGAACACCGATATCGGTAGGGTGGACGTGAAGAACGGCATCAAGGCGTCAACTCTTGTCTTAGATGACCATCTGGCTGAGGTCAGAAGAAGGGTTAATAACAGCGGAAACAGGGCAAGGCAGGTATTCGCTAATCTGACCCCCGACGAGTTGGATGAAGTTCGGGGCATGATATATAACGGCGGCGCGGGTAAATACAGCACTGCCACCGGTAAACTCAACCTGAGTTCCAGAGGAGCCAAAGAAACCGTCGGTTTCCTCCAAAAATTAAGAATGATACGGGCACTTGGTCTTTTTGACCAATATGCGACCAACGGCCAATAGGCCGTTTTAAATAACCTTGGAAATATCATCCCAGGAAGTGACTCTTGGATATTCGGAGTCAGGAAAAGCTCCGAGAGAATCAAATAGGAATTTATTCTTGACCGAAACAAGCGCGCTAAGAACTTTTCTCTCGTCATCAATGTAGTGGGTGATGCCAAGTTCTTTTGCTTTTGTCTCTTTATCTTGCACTTCCACCACAAAATGGGTGTTAGTTTCGTTGAAATATTCAGGCCATAGGCCGTGTTTTTTCAGCAACCGGATGGCCGTGTTCGGGTTCTCCCGGTTCTTGCGGCGGGATATCAGAAAATAAGGGATCTTTTCTTTTTTGATCCTTGCCAGCACTTTTTCCACGCTGGGCATCAGGGGAGCCGAAAGCCCTATTTCAGGATGGTCGTAAAGAATCGCTTGCAGTTCCCGGTAAGGTTTGGTGGGGATGAGTGTCCGCAATATCTCCGAAGGGGTCTGCTTGTCTGTTACTTCGAAACCAAAGTCCTTCGCCAGCTTTACCTTGTTGGGAATGTGGTTGATGATAACCCCGTCCATATCAAATCCGATTATCTTTTTGTCCACCCCGTTAGAAGTAGCCTCGCCGAGGTCCTTCGGACTCGCGACTTTGTCGCGAGCGAGACTTCTAACGGGGTCCACTTGTCTGTCAACATTGTTTTTCATGGCTTTTAATTTTATAGTATTCAAACCCTCGTTATTTAACAAGAGAGCAAATATGGCTCAATGGCAGATAGAACCGGGAGAATATCTCCAGCGGCTCAAGCTCGGGCAGGACGAGTTTCGTGAACGCCTTCACTTGCCCGACCTGGCAAGCATAACGAAGATCATTCCGTTGAGGGACCTCAAGGTCGTTCAGTCCATGATACCGATAGACGCCGAACTTGTGCTGTATCTGCTCCGTCAGGTCAAAACCAAGAATGGGCAGACGCCTTTCAGGCATATCCGTATCCAGATGTTCCGGCCGGACCCGCGACAGCTGAAAGTGGGGCAGAAGTTCGTTTATCGGGAGAACTATCAGAAGATCCTCGAAGGAATGCCTAACGTCTTCAGAAAGTTCATGGTTACGGCCGGAGGGCTCGGGGATCTGGGCGCCTACTTCGTGTTCGGCCTGAACGGAGACGACAAGTATTCCATGGCCTGCTATTTGCCACCGGTTGTGGAAAAACACGATAGCGATCTCGTCATCATGGACGGCATCCACCGGAATTATATCGCCATGCAGGCGGGACCCTCCGCAAATGGGATACTTATTGAAGGCGTCGAGCTGCCTTTTCCGTGTGGCGTCAGGGACTGGTCGGAAGTGTCGGTCATTCCTTTGGCAGATAAGCCCAAAAACCTGAACGAGCGGTATTTTGATCTCAACGAGGGCCTTTTCAGGGATTTGAAATATCTCGGAATTGACGGATAGTGCCTTATCCACAGGCACTTTTTAATTTTTTAGGGTAACATTCCCCCAAGTTTGTTTTTTGAAAAGAGGTTCGCATGTTAGATCAGCGAATGCAAAACATGTTCGAAGCGAGGGCTGAAAGGGTCCTGCAATATCTGAACGTCGACCACAGATACGGCGAGGTCTATCTGCCCCGGCCGTTCTTCGTGGAATTCACGGGTTCGCCCGATTCGGGCAAGACCACGACCATTGACGAGCTCTACAAGTTTTTCAAGACGCTCAAGTTCCGGGTGCTCCGTCCCCAGGAAGGCGCGGAGGTCATCCAGCACATTCCCAGGACAACGCCGGAATACAACATCAGGACGGCCGATTATGCCCGCACCCAGTTGATGGACTTGAGCCGCGGACATCTTTACGACCTGGTTCTGTTCGACCGGTGCGTCTTCGACGCATACTGCTGGATGATGTATTGGGAGGCCAAGGGTCAGCTGACGCCGGATGAGGTCAAGCTTTACCAAGGTTTCTTTTTGTCCAAGTTCTGGGTGAACAAGCTGGATGCGGTGTATTTCGTGATCTGCAACCCGGACGAGGCGATGAGGCGAAGCCAGGAGGTTTCACTGACCGACCGGTTGGGCAACTTCACCAATCCCGATACCATCAGGGTGCTTGTAGAGAGGTTTCAGCGGGCCCATCGGGATCTGTCGCCGACGTTCCCACAGCTGCAGGTCATTGACACATCGAAGATGGCCAAGCAGCAGATGGTCGAACATTTTGCGAACGAGATCCTCAACGCAATGGAAAAAAGAGTCCTTGCGAAAGAGGAAAAAGCCGTCTAAAACGGCTTTTTTAATTTCTGTTGTCAGAGACAACTATCTCTTAATTTGTTTCCAGAGCCAGACGCCGAGGAGGACGAGGTCTACAAAGACCACCAGCCAGGTGAGGAATCCGAGTCCCCACGCTCCCGACATCATGGACCAATTTCCGTACATCATATGATTATTTAAACCACTCTTTAAATGACCTGGGCCAGCCGACTAAGAGGAGTAATGCAAGCGGAGCTCCCCAGTTAGCCCATCGTTCAACGAAGTCCCAAATTGGCAGGCCGACAAGAGGCCGCAGAAGCGCGGTCCAAAATCCCCAGAATACCATCCAGAGAAGTGCGAGACGCACCGGTTTGATCAGGACGAGAATTGCCAACGCGATATCTATCGTTCCGATGACAAATAGCAACTGAGTTGCCGTTCCGGGGTCGGAAACGCCGAATTTGGCAAACCAGCCGATCCAGTCCTTTTTGCCCTGCAGGGCAAAAACACCGTGTCCGATAAATTCACCGGCGACCGAGATTCGCAAGACCCATTCGACAAGTTTTGTGTTCATGTTTATATTATAACTCAGTTTTTTTAATAAGCACAGCGTTGACCGCAACAATAAC
This sequence comes from uncultured Candidatus Saccharibacteria bacterium, assembly GCA_964521925.1. Taxonomy (GTDB): domain Bacteria; phylum Patescibacteriota; class Minisyncoccia; order 2-02-FULL-40-12; family GWA2-44-9; genus JACPAB01. The sequence continues at coordinate 14,142 of CAZFTW010000009.1, forward strand.
TGTGCTCAATGACATGAACACGGCCGCCAGGGCCGGTTCCAGGATTATTCCTCTTGAGGCCATGGCCCCGGCTGCCAGCGGCAGAGCAACTATGTTATATCCGGTTGCCCAGAATAAGTTCTGTATCATTTTGGTGTAGGTGAGGCGGGAAAGTTTGATGATTTTTACGATATCACGCGGGTCGTTGCGGACAAGTATGATGCCGGCTGATTCTATCGCGACATTAGTGCCGGCGCCGATGGCGATGCCCAGGTCGGCCTGAGTCAACGCAGGGGCATCGTTTATTCCGTCTCCAACCATGGCTACTTTCTGGCCTTTTGACTGAAGAAGTTTTACTTTTTCCGATTTTTGTCCCGGCAATATTCGCGCGAAATATTTACTGATGCTAAGCTCTGCCGCAACCTGCTTTGCGACATCTTCGGAATCGCCCGTTATCATCGCAACTTCAATATTCATCCGTTTGAGAGCCTCAATCGCCTCACCGGCTTCAGGGCGGATCTTATCGGCAACTTTTATGCTGCCGACGGCAACGCCTTCAACTTTCACCTGGATATCGGGTCCGCCACGGTGGCCTACAAAAACTTTTCGGCCGTCCACTTCCGCTTCACCGCCTATGCCCGGTATACGCTTGAAATTCCTTGCGTCCTTTATGTCCAGTCCTCGTTTTTGGGCTTCACCCACGATCCCCTTGGCGATTGGATGTTCGGAATGTGAGTCAACCGCCGCCGCAAGAGCGAGCGTTTCGTCGGAAGTGGAGCTGACGACCCCGAACTCTCCCTGGGTAAGCGTCCCCGTTTTATCAAAAAGAACGACATCTATGCTTCGAGCCGCCTCAAGAGCAAGCCTTTGTTTGACCAGGAAGCCCTGGCGGGCCGCAAGAGTTGTTGAGATAGAGGCAACAAGTGGTACCGCAAGTCCCAACGCGTGAGGGCAGGCGATGACAAGCACTGCCACAAGCCGGGCCATCGCAAAGCCCGCATCAGCGCCAGCCGCGAGCCAGGCGATTAATGTAACAAGGCCTCCGGCGACAGCGACAATGGTCAAGTAGAGAGCCGCCCTGTCCGAGAGTATTTGAAGCCGGGATTTGGAGGCCTGCGCCTCGGCCACTAAACGCATCACTCCGGCAAGAAATGTTTTTTCACCGATGTTCGATATTTTGACCTTGAGCGACCCATCGCCGTTTATCGTTCCGGCGATGACGGAGTCGTTTTCTTTCTTGGAAACCGGTTTTGATTCTCCGGTAACCATTGACTCGTTCACGTCGGACTCTCCATCTATGATCGTGCCGTCTGCCGGAACTTTAGCTCCGGGCCGGACGAATACCACATCTCCCTCGCGAAGTTCGGAAAGCTGGATAGTTTCGGTTTTCCCGTTACGGACCACTTCCGCGGTATCTGGAAGAAGTTTGGAGAGTTCCTTGAGCGCTCCCTGGGCGCCACTGACCGCCCGCATTTCCATCCAATGCCCTAAGAGCATGACGGTAATAAGTGTTGTGAGTTCCCAAAATAAGGCCTCCTCACCCGCAAAAACAGCATATACGCTCCAAATATATGCAGCTGAGACGGCAATGCCTATAAGGGTCATCATTCCCGGCAGGCGCGCCTGCAGTTCCCGCCAAGCGCCGGTAAGAAACACCCACCCGCCATAGAAGAATACAATAGAGCCAAGAACCAGCGGCAAGAAATCCGAACCCGGAAAAACAGGAGCAGACCAGCCGAAGATCTTCCGGAAGACGTCGGCATAAAGCACTACGGGAATGGTGAGAATTAAACTTATCCAGAACTTTTTCAGGAACATTTCCGTACTGTGCCCGGCGTGTTTACTATATTCTTTTTCCTGTTCTTCTTTGACCCTTTGCAGTATTAAATTCATCCCGCATTCAGGGCATATGCCCGGCGTGTCCCGTCTAATTTCCGGATGCATCGGGCAGGTATA
>CAZFTW010000010.1:0-5615 GCA_964521925.1 uncultured Candidatus Saccharibacteria bacterium
CTAAACTTTCTTGGCGAATACAAGGTTCTTTGCATTTCACCAGTTTGTTTTTTCGCGTGCAGTGGTGGTAAATATAATAATGCTTATTTCCATTCTTTTGTCGCTTAACCTTGTATTCGCCGGTTATGCCCATTCCGCAAGTGCCACATTTTAGTAACCCACAAAATACTTGCGGCTCAATGGTAGATTTATGTCTCGGTCTTCCTCTCTGCTTCAAAACTTCCTGGACCTTATCAAAAAGTTTCTTTGCAATGATTGGCTCGTGCTTGCCCTCGTAGATTTCGCCAGCGTAGCGAAATAAACCGGTGTAGAAAGGATTAGAGAGAATAAAAGTCGCTCTTGAGATGTGGATTCTCTTTCCGCTTCTTGAAACTAATTTGTGTTGCGCCAAAAATTCTCCAATATCTTCCAGTCTTTGATCGCCTTGCGCGTATAGCTCAAAAGCCCTGCGAACAACCGGAGCTTGCTTTTTATCCACGACCACAGATTTATTGCGCGAGTCATTGATATAGCCAACCGGCGCAAGGCTTGGATATTCGCCTCGTTTAACTTTTTGGCGCAATCCTCGTTTCGTATTTTCGGAAAGAGAATCCACATAGTATTTGCTTTGCCCAAAGGCGATGTTGAGCATAAATTTCCCTTGCGAGGTATTTTCCATCCAAAATGTTGGAAATTTCAACATCGCCAAATGCCCGCAGTCCAAAAGATAAATGGTGCGTCCGCCGTCAACAGAATTGCGCGCCAATCTGTCGGGGTGCCAGGCCAAAATTCCGTTCGCTTCGCCGCGCTCTATCCGATTGAGCATGTCGTTGAAAATAGGACGGCCCGGAATTTTGGCCGATTGCTTTTCCACTAACTCATCAACGATATTGAGATTTTCTTGTTTGGCGTAAGCACGCAATTCTGTGATCTGGTCTTCGATAGAACGCACCTGTTTATCTTCCACATCTGTGGACTTGCGGGCATACAAAAAGAATTTTTGCTGTGATAAATTTTCCATAGTGTAAAACTTTAAAGGCCGCCCCGGTTGTAACCAATCCAAGTTGCCTTGAACTGACCGAGACGGCCATCAAAAAAGACAACCTGCGAGATTGGTTACATGGTCATTATAGCAAAAATTCTTTTTGTTGGGCAAATCAAATACGAAACCGCAAGGGATTTCGAACCTCGTCTTGGCCAACCGCGAGGCGCGCCTCTGCGCGCCGAGCGGCTCTGATTCTGCGCCACAAATTCAATGGGCGGCCGTTGCGGCCGCCCACGAAATGGCGTTCAAAAAATCAAGTAGTTTTATTCTGGAGTATATTTACAACAAAGCTCGAACTCATTTTACCGAAAATCGCTGAAAAAATCCAATCGCTCCGCCCCGCCGCCGTGCCGCCAAGCGGCACTGCCTCGCAGAAAAATTACCTTTTCCTTTAAGAATTAAAAAATGGCGCGCGCAAAATCAAAAAATGTAAAGGCAATTTTTCTGCTCGGCTCCGCGCTGACGCCGCGGGGCGGCGGGGCTTCGCTTCGGCTCGGGCGGCTCGGCAGGGGGGTCAAGGGGGGAATGCCGAGCCGCCCTCGCTTTTGGTGGTGGCGGACTTAAAAATCAGAAAAGTAGGAAAGCCGCTTGGCCCACTCTACCCATCCGCGCGGCTTTGATTATCAACTCCCTATTTCTGCAATTTGAAAATAACAAAATCTTTGATTTTGTTTCCTTTAAGTTCGTACTCCGGCGTAAAGAAGGTATCAACTAATTTCAAACTGGCTTCGGCATACACTTTTTCGTACCACTCAATCGGACGATGAGTTTCGATAATCTCATAACCACCTTCCTTTTTGACTTTTTTGTAATCATGATTTTCTTCGTACTTATTGCCTGTTGGAAAGCGAAAATCCAAGTTACTTTCGGCAACTTGAAAAATTTTTGGATTACAGAAACCGATGTATGCCGAGCCGGTTTCATTCAGAAAATTTTTGATATTTCCAACAATATTTCTAACTTCGGCTTCGGGAACAATACATAAAACTAAATTGCAAATGATAATGTCAAAAAAGTTTTGAGGCACTTGGCTAATATCGCTATAAATATTTTCGGCACCGATTTTAGTTCCGGCCTTCTCGCGCATTTCGTTATTGATGTCCCAAACTTTTACATCAGCACCCATTTTTTGCAAACCCAAGGCGAGAACGCCGGGACCTGCGCCATAGTCCAAAACTTTTTTGCCTCTAATGTCACCGATAGCAGACATCAAGGTGTTGTCGTATGAGGCAAGTTTAAGATTTTCACCCTCTAGTTCTTTAGCGACAACACTCCACTCTTTTTGATCGGCGACTAACTTTTTTGAATTGACTTGTGTCATAAACTTATGATAGCCAAATGCTCAAAAGAAGTATGAGCGTTGAACCGATTAGATAAGGATTTAATTTTTTCCATTTGCCAGTCAAAATGAACAGCACAACAAAAGCGGCAAACCCAGCAAACATTGCTTTATCAAGTCCGAAAGTCCAAATTGTAACAACAATCATCGTAAGCACTGCGATAATATCAATCCAAGCGTAATTTTTTATGTCGCGCCACGGAAAGAGCATTGCTCCAACAAAGAAAAGTGCGCCAGTAGTTGCCACAACCGGAATAAGATTGACTAATGGGGTTAAAAAAATAAACAAAGACATTAAGATGGCCACAAACACCGCGACAAGTCCGGTGCGGCCACCTTCGCCAATTCCAACAGCACTTTCGACATAAGTAATGAGGTTAGATGTTCCCGTTACTGCACCGACAACCGTTCCTGCGCCATCAACAACCAAACCTTCTTTTATGCGCGGCAAATTTCCCTGACTATCAACGATACTCGTATTTTTTGTAAGGCCAATGAACTTTGCAATACTTCCGTAAAAATCAAGAATGAAAAGCACAATAATAACCGACCAAATTCTTGGGTCAAAAATTATCCGCCAATCAAGAGCAAAAGTGGCGGCAAACATATCTTTTGAGAGTTTGATTGGTTCAATCGCTTGATCAAGGCCGATAAAGTTAGCAACGAATGCCGCGCCGATAATGCTCAAAAGCACAGAGCCACGAACTTTGAAATATTTTAGAACTGCTACAAAAATTAGTCCCGCATAAAAAACCATCGCCTCTTTTGAGGTGAGCAACCCAATGCCTTGAACTTGTATACCTTCATAAGCTAAAAGTCCGCTGACTTTTAAGGCAATGAGTATAAGAAAGACGCCGACCGCCGCCGCTAGACCAGATTTCAATTTATCTGGTATTGCTTGAATGATATTTACTCGCAGGGGTGTAAAACTCAAAATTACCGTCAAAACACCAGACCAAAACACCGCACCCAAAGCCCCTTGCCAAGTAAAACCCATTACGCCAACGACCACGTAGGCGACATAAGCGCTCATTTCAAGTCCTGGTGCAACGGCAAACGGCAATCTTGCCCAAAGACCCATAAAAAGTGTCGTGAGGACAGAGCCGACGACTGTGGCAAAGAAAATAGCACTTGTGCTAATTCCGGCGGCGGACAAGATTGCCGGATTGACAACAAAAATGTATGAAAGCGAAAGAAAAGTAGATAGTCCCGCCAAGAGCTCAATCCTAAAACTTGAACCGCGTTGAGTTATCCCAAAAAAATTATTTAATTTTTGCAACATAAGCTATTGGTTAAATTTACTTTATGATAACAAGTTTTTTGATTTTTTACTAGTTTTCGACAAGTCCGCCACCACCAAAAGCGAGGGCGGCTCGGCATTCCCCCCTTGACCCCCCTGCCGAGCCGCCCGAGCCGAAGCGAAGCCCCGCCGCCCCGCGGCGTCAGCGCGGAGCCGAGCAGAAAAATTGCCTTTACATTTTTTGATTTTGCGCGCGCCATTTTTTAATTCTTAAAGGAAAAGGTAATTTTTCTGCGAGGCAGTGCCGCTTGGCGGCACGGCGGCGGGGCGGAGCGATTGGATTTTTTCAGCGATTTTCGGTAAAATGAGTTCGAGCTTTGTTGTAAATATACTCCAATTAAACGCGGGATTCGTATAGTGGCAATACGCGACCTTCCCAAGGTTGAGACACGGGTCCGATTCCCGTATCCCGCTCAATATCCGAGAACATAATACCACCACTTCAGGTAATTCGGGGCGTTGTCGGGCCGAGCCCCGTCATCCGGGCTTGGTTTTTGACTCGGGTCGCGGAATACGAACACGACGCTCTCGTCGGCTGATTTGTAATTCAGTTTCGCCCTAGCTTGCTTCTCGAGAAATTCCGGGCTCCCAAAATAAGCCGCCGATCTTTCGAGGTATGCTTTGCTCCGTTCGGCATCTTTTATTTTCTGGTTCATATCCGAAACAGCTGTTTCTAACTGGGCACGGCGGGCATTCAAGTCAACAAGAGAAAAGACGAGAGACCCAGCCACTACGATCAGCAAAAGAGCCAGCCACTTAGAATTTAGGATGTTCATCCCGTTAGAACCAGGAAGCGCTTGAGCCTATTTTTGAGGTAGCGCTTACCTTGGCCTGATTTAAGATATTTTTCTCTTTGTGCAGCATCTTTTTGATTTTTACACGCTTCATAATATATCAGCGTGAACGGGCCTCGTCCTTTGGTATAAGTATTTTTATTATTGTTGTGCTCCTGAAAGCGCTTCCGCAGGTCAGACGTAAAACCAATGTATAAACGTTTATTCTTTTTGCTTTGTATAACATATGTATAGTAGAACATGCTGGTTCTAACGGGATTCATGGGGGCTTCTGGCTTTATTTATTGTCTCGACGACCCTTTCCGGATCGGGAATTTTGTCGAAAACGACTTTGTTGTCGGAAGGCGTGCGAATAATAAGCGTGCCGTAGTTACTCATCATCGCCGAGAATCCTTTCTTGTTAAAAACTATCTCGTGGATATCCTGATGCAGAATTTCGGTGACCGTTTTGCTGAAAAGGCCGGTCTGCTCGTTCCTGATGACCCTCTGGTTTGTTATAAAAAGCACATTGTTCCTCCAGACATAAAGCTTATAAAGAACCGCGAAGGCCAGCACCAAGGCAAGGCCGCCGAATACTTGCCAGGCATAGCCGAAAAAGTTAAATTTGAAGTAGAACAGAACCAGAAGAAACAACAGGATAACACCTGTGGAAGCCGACCAAAGCCCGCTCAAGCTCGACTTGTGCCGGCGGACGGCTTTCACCAATTTTTCATTTTCCCTCAAAACCATGCGTAATAATAAGTTCGTAAGAATTATTTGGATAATACTGGTGGTAATGGTGGCCTTAAGTATGGTCGGCTACCTTGCCTTGCCTCTCTTCTACTAATTCAATAATAAACCAAGTCCTACCTTTTTAACATCTTCAGGAAAACATCCTGGGGCAGGTTGACCCTGCCGGATTCTTTCATTTTCTTCTTCCCTTTTTTCTGTTTCTCAAGCAGTTTCATCTTCCTGGTCACGTCGCCTCCATACAGATATCCGGTCACGTCCTTTCGCCTTGCTCTGATAGATTCCCTGGCAATTATCTTGCCGCCAATCGCGGCCTGGATGGCCACCTCGAACCACTGGGGAGGTACTATCTCTTTAAGTTTGCTGACACTGGCCCTACCCTCATAGTGGGCTTTTTCGCGGGGAATTATCTTAGAGAACGGTTCGACT
>CAZFTW010000010.1:5625-14861 GCA_964521925.1 uncultured Candidatus Saccharibacteria bacterium
GGTTCGACTATTTCTCCGGCAATAAGAATATCGAGGCGTATCAGGTCCCCTTTTCTGAACCCTGTCGGTTCATAGCTCATGGACGCATAGCCGGAAGAAACGCTCTTAAGCTTGTCATAAAAGTCGGTGATAACCTCGGCCAAAGGCATTTCGTATCTCAAAAGCGCGGTTTCCTTGCCCAGGTAATCCGTACCCTGATATACGTTCCTGAACCCCGACACCAATTCCATCACGCTTCCGAGGTAAGAAGCCGGGCAAAGTATCTCAATATCCACCACCGGCTCGGCAACGGACTCGATCCCGGAAGGATCGGGCAGTTGGGCCGCAGACCTGATTTTTAACTTTTTCCCGATTTCTCCCAAATTATGATTTGGCTGAGAAATCGAGGATCCTCGATTTTGCATCTCCAACTTTGTTGGAGGCAAAATCGGGACACTTTTGCCTTTTAGCTCTACTTCGTATTCAACCGAGGGCGAAGTGATTATTAATTGGAGGCCGAATTCCCTTTTTAAGCGTTCGGAGATTATCTCCACATGAAGCATACCCAAAAAACCCAGCCGGAATCCCCTGCCCAGTCCGGCCGATGACTCCGGCTCGTATGTCAAAGAGGCATCGGTAAGCTTAAGCTTACCAAGAGCGTCTTTCAGGATATCGTAATCGTTCTCGGAGTGGTCTCCTGGCCCTGCTTTAGCGGGCCAAGGAACTCTGTCGTTGCTCTTCGGGAAAAAGCTGGCAAACACCATCGGCCGCGGTTCTTTATATCCAGGCAGAGGATTAAATCCTTCTGCCTGCGCGGATTCACGCTGACCTAACGCAGATTCACGCAGATTATCCGCGTTGATCCGCGTATTATCCGCGAATATCCGCGACTCACGCGCAAGAACTTGCGCGTGAGTGATAGTATCGCCGACTCTGATTTTCCCAGGATCCTTCAGACCGGTGGCAATATAGCCAATTTCTCCAGCCAATAAACCGTCCGACGGATTAAGCTTGGGAGAAAAATAGCCGACCTCCAAAGCGTCAGCATCCTCTTTGGTGGCATAAGTTGATAGTTTATCACCTCTTTTGACAGAACCGCTAAAAATCCTCGCATAGGCAATCACGCCCTTATAAGCATCAAAGGTGGAGTCAAAAATCAAAGCTTTAAAATCGGCTCCCTTAATACTATCCGGCGGAGGAACTTCGCGGATGACTTTTTCAAGGACCTCGCGGATATTGGTTCCGTTCTTGGCCGATATGCCGATGATGTCTTGCGGTTCTACCCCGAGAAGATATCCCAGCTCTTCTTTGACCTGCTCTGTCCTGGCATTGGGCAGGTCTATTTTGTTCAAGACCGGAATTATTTTAAGGCCTTGGTTCTGGGCAAGGTGTAAATTAGCCAGTGTCTGGGCCTGAACTCCTTTTGAGGCGTCCACCAGCAAAATAGCGCCCTCAACGGCGGCAAGGGACCTTGAGACCTCGTAAGAAAAATCAACGTGTCCCGGAGTATCAATCAAGTTGAGGATATAATCCTCAACTTGCGCGGATTCATGCTGACCTAACGCGGATTCACGCAGATTATCCGCGTTGATCCGCGTATTTAATCCGCGTTGATCCGCGCCGTTCGCATGATACATCATGCGAACGGGCTGGAGCTTGATGGTGATGCCCCGTTCTTGTTCAAGCTCCATCGTGTCGAGATACTGCTCGTGCATCTTTCTTTTCTCCACCGTTCCGGTCAATTCCAAAAAACGGTCGGCAAGAGTCGACTTGCCGTGGTCAATGTGGGCAATGATACAAAAGTTGCGGATATTATTCATTTTTCAACCCCGAGTATAGATGATAAAGCCCAGAAAATCAAAGCTCCTAAAGAAGAAAAAACAACCACTTGGAGAATGCTTCCGGCTAAACCGACACCGAGGTCAATGAATATATCCGCCAAGACCAAAACTATGAGCATAACGATGGAAGCGTAAACGACCTTTGAAAAATTAAGCGCGACCGAAGACAAATGGAATTCCGGCACTTTCCTTTTCAGGAACACGGCGAGCATCAGCGCGTTCAATATTCCGGCGAGAGCATATGAAAAAGGAAGGGCGGATATCCCGGAGCCGCCGATAAGCCAAAAAGCGAGAAATATATTCAGTCCCACCGAAACCACTCCCGCCAAGACGGGCGTCTTCGTGTCTTGCATCGCGTAGAAAGCTCTGGCCAAAACAGGAATGACGCTTTGTGCAAAGACACCGATGACGAAAAATCCCAAAATGTCAGAGGTAACCAAGATGTCCTTGGCGCCGAATACACCCGACCCGAGGAGAATTCTGACGATATCTTCTCTTAAATAGGCGAACAAAAACGAGAGCGGGACAATGACGAACAATATCCCATTCAATGTTTTGGCTATCCTTCCCGCAAAAACTCCCCTATTCGCAAGCGCCTCACGGGACATTGTCGGAAACGTGGCAACGGCCACGGATATGCCGACCAAGGCGATGGGAACAAATTGGAGATTGTAAGCAAAATTCAGAGCGGCCACCGCGCCGATTCCGAGCGTTGTCGCAAGCGCGTTGAGAACTATCCAGTTTATCTGAACCGCCGCCAGCCCGAACGACCTCGGCACGATAAGCTTGAATATCTTTCTGACGCCCTGGTCGGTCCTGTCGAATATCTTGAACCAGCGGAAACCGGTCTTTTTCAAAGCCGGTATTTGGACAGCCAAGTGAAGTAGCGCTCCGAGCACAACACCTTCGGCCAAGCCCAAAGGACCGAACATCGGCTCGAAGAACACAGCCCCGACGATTATGCCAAGATTATAGGCCAGAGGCGCCGCGGCAAAAGCGACAAAACGGTTCAGCGCCTGAAGAACGGAACCGGCCACCGTGCTGACGGCGAATATCAGCGGGCTGAAAAGCATAACGCGGGTGAAAAGCGTGGCCAGGTATTTTTTCTCTTCGGCAAAGCCGGGAGCGATGACATCCACAAGCCAGGGAGTTAATATGAACAACACAACCACACCGGCAAACAATACCGCCATTAAAACATTCAAAAAATTGCTGGCCAGTTTCCACGCCGCTTCCTTTCCGTTCTTGTTTTCATACTCAATGAACAAAGGTATGAAAGCGGTTGAGACCGCTCCGATGGCAAGCAGGTTGAATATAAAGTCGGGAATTTGGAAAGAAATGTAGTAAACGTCGAGGACATCCGAGGCGCCGAAGCGGGAAGCCAATATCCTGTCCCTGACCAAACCCATCAGGCGGGAAGCCAAACCAAAAAAGGCCAGCATCGCGCTCGCCCCAAGAAGCGTCTTGGATTGTTTCGAAAAAATCATTTAAATTTAAACTGAACGTCTTTCTCTAATCGTCCATTAAACACTTCTTCCCCGTTTAAGACAACTTCTAAGCCGCTCTCCAGCCCCGGTTGTTTTTGCACGTAAAACTCGTATTCCCCGCCGGCGGCTTTGCCCGGGACGCGGTATTCAAGCTCGACCGATTTGGTTTCGCCAGGTTTAAGGAGCATCCAGAACCCATACTCTCTTTTGCCGGCTTCTTCATATATCGTTACACCAGTTTCGCTGTCGTAGTTGCTCTTCTCCTCGAACCGGACCAGGTCTTCGTCCCGTTTGAAGTCGGTATTTTTGTAATCAAGCAACGGCCGGTAGTTCGGCTTTGAGTTGCCGGAAATTCCCAGGAAAGTCGCGTTCTCCGGCACAAGCACCCTGACATAGGTTGGGCTTTGTTTATTGAAAAATCCGTATTTGGAGTTGCCGCCGTTATGGTCACGGGTTATCACAAGCCGATGCCTGACATCATCTCCTTCGAATATCAGGTCCGCCTTCAAATTGGAGTCGATGACCGAATCGGTCTTCGAGCCCTTGACGTTGGTAAATGTGGCCATCAAGTAGTCGCCCCCGGTCTGGTTCACCTTTCCCGAAAAACCTTTGGTGACCGAGAAGTCCTGAAGCTTAAGGTCGCGGAAATACATCAGAATGTCTTTCTTGTCGACGCTCGAAACCAAAATATTGAATATCTCCATCCATTTTTCAGAATCGGCCGAATACATTTTTTCCAGCATCAGCGGCGCCAGGTCAACCAGTATTTTCTTGGGCTGGTTCCGGTCGCCTTTATATTCGACTTCTTCCTGGATCAATTCGGAAAAATTTTCTGCATTAAGGGTCACTCCGTACTTTTCCATTTGTATCGGGCCGGTGACTTTTAGAATGTTCGAGACAATGGTCGGGCTGAAAGTAATGACCCCGTCAACGTCCTGTCCCGATTCTTTTTTGTAAAACTCGGCAATCTTTCCGGCAGAAGCCGGAAAATCAACGAACCAATTCGCGTCTCTCATAGCCCAATTCGGGACAATATGCTGAAGCTGGACCGGCGGCACATACAGTTCCTTGAGCTGGCCGTCCAGATTATAAACATCGTCAACCCGGAAGTCCTGAAGCTTGCCGTCTTTGAAACTGATTATCCCGTAACTGCCCGGGAAACCTCCCGTCGGGCGGAGTTCCGCCGGGTTTTGGAACAAAAGCAGGTATTGCTTGGTCCCGGACGTGCCGATGAACTCCTCCATAAATTTTGAGTAGTCGGCCGCGTCGCTTATCAGTTCCTCGAATTCGGGAAGTTTGGCCTTGAACTCTTCAAAGCTCTGACGCTTGTCTTCCGGCAAAGAATCCGGCTCGACGTCTTCGAGCAAGTCCTTGGCTTTTTCAACATTCTTTTTAGAAAGCACCAGGGCCTGCTTCAAGTCCTTTGATATACCGCCAACGGAAACGTTCGAGCCGGCCGGATTAAAAATAGCTCCTGTTTTGGCCAGTTCCGCCATCGCCTGCGACATCGCCTGCCCGGCATCGGCCATAAGTTTCCCGGCTTCGACCAGCTTCTTGGCTGACTTTATTTTGCCGCCTCCAGGCAGGTCGCCGATAAGCGAGGTCATAGCCGAACCCATAAAGTTAAGGTCATTGCCCGCTTCGGCAAAGTCGGAATAGGCCTGGGAGAAATTTGTGGAAGCGGCATCAAAATCAAGATTCTTGATATTCTCTCCGGCGCTTTCGAGATTCGCCACGGCGGAATTCCCGTTGAGCACTATCTCATTCTTTATCAAGAACCCATAGTTGGTGAAAAACCCGAACAACATTGCGGCCATTCCTCCGACAACCAACTTTTTAAAAGAAAGTACAGGTAGAGAAACTTTTGGCAGGGAAATTTTCCTAAACTCAACCCCCTTCGGCCTCTGAACCGGTTCCTTGAAATTTACTTTTTCTATTACCTCGACACCAATCGCGGCAAGTTCGACCTTAGGGTCAATGTCCTCGTTTAAATATCTTTCCATCTGTGATATAATCGATCCGTCAGCATCTTGCTGGCTGGTGGATGGCAGGGTGAATTGCCCCCCAGGGCTTTTCCCAGACCGGGCCCCCTCAAAATTCCGAGACCTATCGGGATTTTGTTTTTTGATTCGCTTTTGATAAAATTTTCTTGAGCCGGTGGCATAGCGCGAGATCGGACTTGGTAATCCAGATTTCGAGGGTGCAAATCCCTTCACCGGCTCAACAAAAGATTTATCAACATTGCCACTTGACTTTATCCTTGGATCTGATAAACTTAAATTAATACCAAGTCCGGTTTCAAGCGCTATGCTGAAATCTTCCAAAACTCCGCCCAAAGCGGGGTTTTTGGTCGATTTCGCGGGTTTTTGGTTTTTAAGAACCGCTATGCCAGTTTTGCTTATTCTCAATTTCCTGCCCAGATTCAACACCGGCTCTACGCTTGAGAGTTTTTCCAAATTAATTTCCCCGTTCTCGTTGACCGGTTTTATATCGAATATGGCGGCGATAACTCGGTATTTGTTATTCATAACTTCTCAATTTCAATTTAGTAAACTTACTTCTTCGGTTCATGCCATTTTTGCCACGACTTCTCCAACCGGAAGACCTTAATCCGCGCGTCCTGGTACCGCTTTACCAAGTCATCAATCAGATCGCCGTCCAGACGTGAGCCGTAAATGCCTTTCGCCTGCTCAAGATACACAACCATTTTGTTGCATCCGGCCATCACTTTCTCCAATAACCCTATCGCGACCCCATGATCGCCGAATCTCATTGAGTGCGCTTCGGCTATCCATAGCGGCAAACTCAAAGCGCCATTAACCATATTTTCAACAAAAGAATAGCGGACTTTTACCAGTTTCGGCCTTAAATTTTTAGTGACGATAACCGACGCTTCAAGGGTTTTCTGGTAAATTTCCAGGTCGGTAAAATGGTTTACCGGCTTTTTGGGAGTAAATTTTTTATAGTTGTTATACATCTTCCCGCTTACACTATTTTAACCACATTCTCTTCCGGTATCTCAACACTCGTTCCATGGCTCTTCAGATACACTTTCCGTTTTATTTTTTTGTCTTGCAATTTCTTCACAACGTGGAGCGGGAAAAATTCAAAATAATCCTTGCCGTCAAACCACGCGCACTTGAACTCAAACAAACGCAGTCCGGTCAATCGCGACAGCGCAAGCGCGTACCAGGTCAGTTGTTCAATGGGCTTTTCTTTCGCCGCATTGGGTTTAAAATCAAGAATATGTATCTGGCCGTTTCGGACTTGAACCAGGTCTATGTGACCGGTCAGCAGCGTCCCCGTGCCGAGATTGCCCGCGCGTTGAGCCGAAGAGCCGTCTGTTTTTTTACTTTTGACTTCCAGCTCCATCCCGTCCAAAATTTTGAAATTCAAAACGTTTTCCATATGTTCAATATCTTCTTTCCTGATGTATACCGGCACTTCGGTCGCCACCGTTACCGAGTCATTTGCCAACATGAATTTCTGCAAGGCCTCATGCCGCTGTTTGTTGTCTTTCACCGCTTGGAGAACAAAGTCCGCCAGCCGATTAGCGTAATTGCTTTTCGCCCGCACGATCATCTGGGCTTTGCTGAACTTTGTTTTCACTTCCGACATCCGGTGGCCCTGCTGGAAATACTGATGCGGGGTCTCGGTCAGAACCGCTTCCAGATAATCTTTCAGCGGTTCCAAATGCCGATGCTTATATTCCTGCAAAGCCAAGACCATTTTAGCACGATGAAATCTGTATCTGTATAACTGCCGATGGGCAAGAGTCGCTTCCGCAACTATATCCCGCGGACCGAACATCTTGGTCCCGAAAGAGCGCAGACGCGAATACCGGCACAAAGAAGCGTATTCGTTGTTCCAGTCCGCGATCGTTGACGCTCTTACTCCCGTGCCGAAATTGCCGGCGCGTTGAGCCGAAGAGACCGGCTCCTTTTTCCCCAGTCCATACCTTTCGTTTATTAATCTCGCTGTCTCCTCCAGTCCATATCCAAGGTTGTAAATACTGATTGCGTCAATGATCAACTTGGTTGGGTATCGCTTGCCTTTTATAAACTGGGCCGTAAAAGTCCGCCGACATTGCCCGCACTTATATAATTGAACTACTTCAAGTTTTTTCCTGCGGGTGCCCCGTTTAACGAAATTTTTTGAGTAGCAGTAGGGGCAGAATTCAGCCCGCCTTGATTCCCCGATATTGCAATAGCCGATTTTGTCAGCAGAAGTCATGGAAGCAGTGGATTCCGTATCACGGGAAGAGAGGTGGCTCATATCACGAGTTTCGGAAAAATCAGCAACCTCACGGCTATCCGTGATATGATTCATTTCAATTTTGGGTCTGATTTTTGAATAAATTTTTTGTAAGATTTTTTTCATAAAATTATTCCGAAATCGGTTGCTCTGGGGTACTTTCAGGGGTGGTCGTCCCGATGCCGATGTTGCCATCCTGTTGAGTTTCGGTTCCAGTTCCCGGAGTCGCCTCTGGCGACACTTCCGGGGTCTGGCTTGGTGATTCAAGCGTATCTTCCTCCGAACTGCTGGCTGTAATCGGCTCCGGTGATTCGGTCAAAGGATCTTCTTCTGCTTCGACTGGTGCAGGCTCCGGGGTAGGCATAAATGTTCTCACACCGGTCTTTTCCAGCAGGGCCTTCAGGTCTTGGCTCGTAACACAGATATCGTCCACGCATAGTTCCTGTACTGTGGCTTTGCCTGCGGTCAGATCATCGAACACCCCTTTTGCTGTTTTTATTAATCCCTCCTCAATAGTGAGCTTGTATGCGCTCTCCAGAAGATCCAAAATACCTGATAATATCGCCGAGATGTTGTATGTCCCCGTGCCGACATTGCCATCGCGTTGAGCCGATTCCCATTCCGCCGACAAACTTGCCACCTTTGCCTCCAACTCCTCCAACCCCAGCGACAGCGACGCTATCTCTCCCTGCTGTTCCTGCACTCCCGCGGTCAATATCGCCTCAATGCCCGAGGGGTTATACCACAAATACCCGTCTCCGCCTTCTTTCACGAACTCGGGGATGACCTCCTTTAGCTCCTGGGCCACGAAGCCGTACATCACCGTATCCGCGCCGTTGCCATAGAGTTGTTTATGCAAATCGTTCCACTCGTATTTGATCGGACGCAGTTGCATCAGTTTGTCCAGGGACGAGCCGTTCAATTCTCCCAGGACATTCTTCAGCCGGGCGTCGGACAGATCCTGCCAAGAGGTCCCGCCGACTGTTTTCCCGGCCGAGCCGGTCACCTGCAATGTGTTTGTGCTGGGATTCGTCGTCCCGATGCCGACGTTGCCTGATTTTGTAATTCTCAAGACACTTGTCCCGGATGACGAGGCCACATTGAAGATGTCATTAGCCCCCGCTGTGCCCCACACATCAAGTTTTGTCGCAGGCCCCGTCGTCCCGATGCCGACGTTGCCGGTCTCTTGAATCCTGAATAGTTCAGACACCGAAGCCACTCTGAATAACGCGCCGGTGCTGCCCGTCAGATCACCGACAATATCCAGTTTTCCGCTTGGCGACGTGCTCCCGATGCCGACGTTGCCGCTTGATGCAATTGTGAATAGCTCTGTCCCGGTGCCGTTCAATACAGAGAGGCGTTCGGATGTGCCGGAGCCCTGGTAGTTGGAGCGAAAGGTGAAGCGTTTGTCCGTCTGGCCGGCGGAGGTGATGTCGAACGAGGCGGTGGCGGTGGAATTGTAAATGCTTAGCAATGAGGTGGGCCCCGTCGTCCCGATGCCGACGTTGCCGCCGACTGGTTGTAACGACAAATCGTAGGCAGTTGCCCCATCATTTCTCATTTGTTGTATCCAACCCTTTCCGCTATCATCTAATCCTACGTACATTCCCCATGCCCCGCCATTTCCGATAAGAGCCAAATTCCCAGCCGCAGTCCCCAGAGCCGGAAATGCGCT
>CAZFTW010000010.1:14871-15722 GCA_964521925.1 uncultured Candidatus Saccharibacteria bacterium
CATCTCCTCGTACCGCAACCTCCCATTGGCGTACATCGTTAACTAAATAGATAACCGGTATCGAGTCAGCAGCTGCTTGTTTAACATACACACCGCCATCAGCAACTCCGGCCCCATAAACATGCAACTTCGCGCTATCAGGATTCGTCGTTCCGATGCCGACGTTGCCAGTGCTGGTTACACGTAGTCGTTCATTGGAACCGGAGGCAACTCTAAAGAGCGGGCCTGAAAATGAAGTTGATGGGGCAATATCTAAGGCAGCGACAGGATTGGTGGTGCCGATGCCCACGGTACCGGTGGTTGAGTCGCCGGTTTGGGTATGGAGATAAAATCTTCTGCCACCGGTATTGTCCTTGATAACAAAGCCAGTGGTGGTGTCAGAAGAACCGCCTACGTCTAGGCCTATCCTTGCTGTTTGGCTGCCAGTGCCGGTTAACTTGATTTGGGGGTTGGTGGAGGTATTGTAGAGATGGAAAAGAGTGTCGGGATTCGTCGTCCCGATGCCGACGTTGCCGTCGGATTTAATACTCATTACTCTTGTTGGTGTTCCGCTGGGTGCCGCAAAGAAATCCACTCTATTATTGGACCACGAATCTAACACGATGCCAAAAGAAGAGCTAGCAGTCTTAAAAGCACCAAAAACACCACTATCATTCACGTTCATATTCTGGCCGATTAACAAAGCTGACCCATTTGGTTGAGAAACTGTAGAGATGGCCCCATCGGCTCCACTTCCATCTGTAGCAATAAATCTTATCTTGGGAGTAGCGCTTTCTTCCGCTGGAAAAGCTAATAATCCAGTTGGCCCCGTCGTCCCGATGCCGACGTTGCCGGTGGTTGTTAAAACCATA
>CAZFTW010000011.1:0-11220 GCA_964521925.1 uncultured Candidatus Saccharibacteria bacterium
TTTTAACCGGCTCGGCACTATCCTCCCGAAATCTGCTCGGCCGAATAAGAAAAAGCTCACCCACAGGTGAGCTTTTTCTTGGCCTGCGATGAACTTTTCGGTCCGGTGTGCCGCAGCCGGTTAACTTAACAAGCACGGTTGTTATATACAAAATCAGCTTCGCCTTAAGTTGCTTGAATAGAACTTGTTTTCCATAAACAAGCGAGGGGTAGTCGTATTTATTACACCCTGACGATTGGGGACCATTCCGGAGGATAGCTGACATTTTCCTGGGAACCGATTGGGGATGTCGGGAACGGGTGAAAGCCGCATGGCCTGACAGGGGTGACCCTAATCGGTCAGAGAAAATTAAGCTTGAGGACACAGAATGGTCCAAGAGGAAGCCGTGGAATAAATACGATTACCCCGAGCGACGTTCCGTGCGGAACAGCGGGAGATGTTCTGAAAAGCCATATTTTAAGCCAAAAAACAGGGGTCTTTAGCCCCACACTCATGGATGAGTGTGGGGCTTTACATTTTAGTTAAAGTTTGATATAATATTAATATCAGTTTAGGTAAGCCCTTTTCACATTCAGGAACTTCACTTTTTCGCCCAAGGGCGAGGAGGACAGTATGAACACGCTCAAGAGAGCAATCGTCGCTCTCGTCGTCGTTTTCGTTGGTTTCGCGGCCACTGGCTGCGCGTCGACGGGATACCTTGGTCCCAAGCCCTTTGATGGGCCGCTCGGTGATGTCGTCGCGGGGAATCTCGCGCTGACGTGCCCGGGTGACTACTTCGTCGGACCCCCGGTCAACAGGTGCCTTCAGCATCTGACGAACGTCGGACCGCACCTTTCGGGCTATCCGATATACGTCGGCAGCCGGGGCGGACGACAGCTTTCCAGAACCGAGAAGATCGCTCTCGTCGGAGCCGCAAGCGCGGCTGCCTGCGGGACGTTTTCCAGGGACTGGCGGGTTATCGCCGGATGCGCCGCTGCTGGGGCGGTCACGACAGCAGTGGTTACGAGGGGACGGAACGGTCAAGAGGTCCGTGTCGGCCAAGACGGTGTTCCCGTCGCGGCCGGCCGGCCTGTCACCCAGGGTTCTCGAGGATCACTATGGGGACCCGGAGCGCCGTTCGATACCCGTCCGAATTGTATTCAGGACGGACGGGTAACTCTCCAGAACCTTACGGGTGATCCCCTGAAGGTTTTCTTGGAGGGCCAGTACGACAAGCCCGTGGCTGTCCTTCAGCCGCGGGAGGCTCAATGTACTGAAGCAAATCTGCGCTATGAAGCGCAAGTGTTGCAAACAGCCGTCAGTGCTGACGGCTGGGTCGGCAGCACTCAACACCAGCCTCGGAAGCCCGAGGCGAGACCAGGCCTCGTCCTGGTATGGAGGTGATAATGGCGAAAACACCACAACCCGGTCGTCCGCGACTTCCGGGGGCTCCCAGACCACTGACGCCGATAGTGGCGTCTGCATCAGCAGCTCCGGCGACTCCACCGGCAGGTACGCCTCCATCACCCCCGCCCGCTCCGCCGAGAACAGCAAGAATTCGCGGAACGGCTGCGACTCCACCGGCAACCCCACCGCCGGCTCCGGCGGCAGCGCCGGTGCGGAGAAGGAGAGTGCCCGCTGCGCCTCTAACACCGCCGGCTCCGCCGACGCCAGTGTGCCCATCGCCTGGCGGTGGAACATCGGCCCTGTCGTGGATCGTTCTGGCAATCGCCATCATGGCGTTGCTGTTTGCCCTGGGCACGACGGACTGGGGGCGGAAGAGTGATGAGACGGTCAGGGGTGGCAATCGTCACCCAAGTCACGATACCGGCATCCCGGACGCCAGTCCGGACATCGCCAGTGATGCATCCGATGAGACCCAGTTCCGGTCCTACCGGGACTGCATGTTCTTCTACGGTGAGCGCAGGGAGCTCGCCGACGGGAGGTGCGATTACCTGCCGCGATAGTTCCTTCCAGCCCAGCCCCTGCTGCAGGGGCTGGGCGAACCGCGTTTCCCAGCGCGGTTTTCTAATTGAAAAAAACACTAAAAAAAGTTAGAATATATCAGCATGATTCTCTATTCGAATAGCCTAAAAGAGACCCAAAAAATAGCAGCAAAAATGGCTAAAGAAATGGTAGTCGGCCCCATTAGAAGCAGAGGCGCGCTGCGAGCCCTCGCGGCTTCTAACGGGGTAAACATTATTGCTTTAGAAGGGGAGCTGGGAGCGGGCAAGACCGCATTTGTCCAGGCGTTCGTTAAAGCATTGGGCGTGAAAGAGAAGGTCAAAAGCCCCACATTTAATATTATTAAAAAGTATAAAATCCCTTCTCGTTCTAATGGCTATTCGTTCCGATGGCAAAGCCATCGAGGATCCTCGACAAGGTCGGGACTAATGGCTATTCGCTATTTGTATCACATTGACTGCTACCGCTTACGAGACCACAAAGACGCCACTCCCATTGGTATCAAGGAAATTCTCAAAGAGAAAGAAAATTTTGTGCTGATAGAATGGCCGGAAAGAATAAGCAAAATTCTTCCCAGGAGAATTACCAAGATTCATATAGACCACATAAGCCGCAACAAGCGGAAAATCCAAATTTCAAAATCCAGATGACAAAAAAACTCGTTCTCATAGATGGGCATGCCTTAGTTCATCGGGCTTTCCATGCCCTGCCGCCTTCGATGTCGAGCCCCGCGGGCGTGCCCACGAACGCGGTTTATGGTTTTATTTCGGTTCTGATAAAGACCATCAAGGATCTCCGGCCCGAATATATTGTGGCGACATTCGACTTAGCCGGGCCGACCTTCCGCCACGAGGAATTCGTCGAATACAAAGCCCATCGGGAAAAGGCGCCCGACGACCTTCATGTGCAGGTGCCGCTGGTGAAAGACATTCTCGGCGCTTTCGGGATACCGGTGTATGAAAAGGAGGGTTTCGAAGCCGACGACCTGATCGGCTCGATAACGGAAATAACCAAGAAGAATAAAGACATCCAGACCATAATCGCCACGGGCGACCTGGATACTCTCCAGCTTGTGGAGGGCGAGAGGGTTATTGTCTCAAGCTTGAAGGGGGGCATTAATGACATCGCTGTTTACGATGAAAATAGAGTTAAAGAAAGGTATGGCATAAAACCGAAGCAGATGGTTGATTTCAAGGGCTTGAAAGGTGACCCTTCCGACAACATTCCCGGCGTGCCGGGAGTAGGGGATAAGACTGCCTCTTCTCTTATTCAGGCCTTCGGCAGCATCGAAGAACTCTATGAGAAGCTTGAGAGCTATAAAAATGACCCCAAAAAGAAGCTCAAGGCGCCCCTTACGGCCAAGCTGGCAGAAAAACTTATCCAAAGCAAAGACATCGCCCTATTTTCCAAGAAACTGGCCACCATCATCAGGGACGTGCCCCTCAAGTTTGACGTCGAGAGTGCCGACTGGCGCAAGAACATGAAGAAAGAGGAACTGGCCAAAATGCTTCAGGATCTCGGCATTTACAGCTTGCTCAAGCGCATTAATGAGCTGGACCCCGACGCTTCGGTCGGGGCAGGTGGCGAAACTCCGGAACAGCCGTCTTTGATAGCGGAGGCGACAGACGATATAAAAGTATCTTCCCTCGGTTCCCGTGAACAGGTCAGCAAGCTTGTAAAAGAAATATCGAGCCGGAAAACATTTGCTTTCGATATCGTTATTGACCCCGTTAGAAGCCGCGAGGGCTCACAGCGCGCCTCTGCTTCTAACGGGGTTGACCCCGACCTTAGCGGCCCGGGCTATATTGTTTTCGCATTAGATAAAAAACAAACGAGCGCCGTTCCCAGGTCTCTATTGGAGAATGATGAGGATGTCTTCAAAGAACTTAAAGATGTCTTTGAGGACGAAAAAATAAAAAAATCATGCCATGACCTGAAAGAACTTTCAAAGACGTTGTTGGGAAAAGGCATTCGCATCGCCGCTCCGGAATTCGACAGCAAACTGGCGGCGTATCTGCTCAATTCGGATATTAAGGACTACGATTTGGATAAGATATATTTCGTCGAATTCAATAGGAACATCGGCCAGAACCCCCTCAAAAGACCGGCCTATATTCTGGAATTGCAAAAAGTCCAGTGGGAGAAAATGAAGTCCCTCGACCTTCTCTGGGTATTCGAAAAGGTCGAGGTTCCTCTGGCACCGATACTGGCTGAAATGGAGATAACCGGGGTCAAAATAGACCGGAAAGCCATCAAAAAACTTTCCGAGACGACATCGAAAGAAATATCCAAACTTGAGAAAAAAATATACAAGCTTGCCGGCGGGGAATTCAACATAAACTCTCCCCAGCAGCTTTCGGCGATTTTGTTCGAGAAACTTCAGATAAAAGGCAAAGTAAAGAAAACCGGCAAGGGCGCTATTTCCACCGCGGCGGCCGAACTTGAAAAGCTTGCCGACGAGCACCCGGTCATAGAACTGATACTCAAATACCGCGAGCTTCAAAAACTCAATACGACCTATATCGAGCCATTCCCGGGACTGGTCCAGAAAGACGGCCGTTTAAGAACGACCCTGAACCAGACCGGAACCACGACCGGCCGGTTGTCCAGCCAAAACCCCAACCTGCAGAACATTCCCATCAGGACTGAAGTGGGACAGGAGTTCAGAAAGGCCTTCGTGTCGGATAAGGGCTGTCTGCTCGTTTCCTTTGATTACTCCCAGCTTGAATTGAGGATCGCCGCCCATATTTCCGGAGACAAAAAAATGTCGGAAGCGTTCCGGAGAGGGGAAGACATCCACACCCGGACGGCGATGGAAATATTCGGTGTTCCGGCCGAAAAGGTTACGTCGAACATGAGACGGGAAGCGAAAGTGTTCAACTTCGGCCTCTTATACGGCATGGGCGTGATGGGGCTCCAGAGAGCGGCTAAAATTTCCAGGGACCAGGCCCGTAACTTTATGGACAGATATATGGCCGAGTTTTCCGGTATTGCCCGTTATATGCAGGAAATGCGCGATAGCGTCCACGAGAAGAAATACGTCAAAACGATATTCGGCCGACGCCGGCAGTTCCGGGAGGTTAACTCTCAGGTAATGGAGGTCGTCCGGCAGGCCGAGCGCATGGCCATCAATATGCCCATTCAGGGGACGGAGGCGGACCTCCTGAAACTGGCGATGATAAAGATAGACGATGCCGTTCGCGCGGAGAAAAAAGAAAACGAGGTCAGGATGCTTCTCCAGGTCCATGACGAGCTTTTGTTCGAGATAGATAAGGGATCAATGGAGGAATGGGTCCCGAAGATAAGAAAGATAATGGAAAAGATCTGGAAATTGGACGTACCCTTAACAGTTGACGCAAAATATGGTATAAATTGGGCCCAGTTGAAGCCACTAGCGAATAGCCAATAGCGACTAGTGGAGCGATATGAAAACTTTTTCTGATAATATAATTTTTGTTGATACAGAGTTTTCAGACCTGAATCCCTACAAGGGAGAGATTCTTTCTATCGGATTGGTCAAGTTTAGCGGAGAAGAATTATATCTTGAGTTAGAATATGACGGTGAGGTCAGCGGTTGGGTTAAGAAAAATATTATCCCAACCCTTACCCAGTCCAAAGTTACTAAGAAAGAGGCGAAAAAGAGAATAAGGGATTTTGTGGGCGGGGGCAAACCTTATATGGTTTCGTATGTAAACCAATACGATACCATTTATTTGTATAAGCTATTTGCTGGTGAGGAGCACCCCTTTTTCTGGCTTCCGATCGATTTCGCATCCATGCTGTTTGCTGCCGGACGAGATCCGGAAAGTTATTCTGTAGAGGATAAAAATAACTTTTTCAAAGACATAGGGATAGATGCCTCAAAATATCATATTCACAATGCTCTAGATGACGCAAAACTTCTTCGCGAAGTTTATATGAAGACGGTTTTAAAATAGGATATCAAAACATGATTAACTCGTATAAGGACCTGATAGTTTGGCAAAAGTCCATAGAATTAGTTAAGGAAATTTACGTGGTTACAAACAAATTTCCTAAGTCAGAGGTCTTTGGCCTGGTTTCTCAAATGAGAAGAGCTGCAGTTTCAATTCCGTCAAACTTAGCCGAAGGTTTTTCTCGTAAATACAAAACAGAATTTTCTCAATTTGCTTCTATCGCATTTGGCTCGGGAGCTGAACTCGAAACACAAATTATATTAGCAAAATCCTTAAGTTTTGCGGGGGATAAGGATTATGATAAAGCTGATTTATTATTGGTCGAAATAATGAAAATGTTAAATAAATTGAATTCCAGATTAAAATAACCCTAGTGGCTATTGGCTAGTCGCTATTCGCTAAATTGCCGGAATTACCAGAAGTACAAACTATAGTTGACTATCTTTCCAAGAAGGTTATCGGACTTAAGATTACCGATGCCTGGGTTGACTGGGCCAAAACCGTAAAGCAGGCCGGCGGTCCGGAGAGCTTTAAAAGGCAGGTAAGGGGCAGAAAAATATTAAGCGTCAGGCGCCGGGCCAAATATATCGTGATGGATATCTCGGGAGACAAGACCTTATTCGTCCACCAAAAGATATCCGGCCACCTTCTTTACGGAAAATGGTCCCGATTTATCCCCCGACATAAAGTCGGGGCTGATAAATCGAGGATCCTCGATTTTGTAGCTCCGACAAAGTCGGAGACAAAATCGGGAAAACTTAAAAACCCAATTTGGGTTAGTGATTTGCCGGGTCCCTTACGAGAAGACAGGCAGAACGGATACATCCGCTTTATTTTATACCTCAATAACGGATACCAGCTTGGCCTGTCGGATTTGAGGAGGTTCGGCAAGGTGATACTGGTTGATGACGATAAGGTCGGAGATCTCAAAGAGATAAAGGAGCTCGGGCCGGAGCCGCTGGAAATAAACTTCAGCCAATTCAAGAAATTATTTGAAAAAAAGAAAAGACGTTTGAAACAGATTTTGATGGACCCGACCTTCATTGCCGGTATCGGGAATATTTATGCCGACGAGATACTCTGGGCATCCGGTCTGCACCCGCTTTCAAGGGTTGAGAATCTGGAACAGAGTGACCTGAAAAATATCTACAAAAACACCTTGGCCATTCTCAAGAAAGCCATCAAATACCAGGGCTCAAGTATGGATGATTACCGGCTGCCTTCGGGAAAGAAGGGAAGATTCCAAGACATACAGAATGCGTATCAAAAGACCGGCCAGAAGTGTAAAAAGAAGGATGGCGGCATCATCAAGCGCCTTGTCATCGGCGCCCGTTCGGCTCATTTCTGTCCCAAGCACCAAGTTTTGAAATAACATGAATTTAAATTTTAAGTTTAGCTTGAATAAAATATTGGTTGGCGCAGGCGCTGTAGCGCTTATCTTTGTGGTCAGTTTTTTTATTTGGTGGAATAAAGAAATAACCATTACCGGGTTGAATCCGCTCAAGGACACATCCGGCCCGAAGAGCTCCATCGCCGGCCTGGAATGCGCTAACGCCGGGCGAAGGCCGGTGGCCGTAATGATGGCCGGAGATCCCGAAACCAGGCCGCTGGCTGGCATCGGCCAAGCAGATATTGTTTTCGAGATGCCTGTCACCTCGAACGGCATTACCCGCTTCATGGCGGTGTTCCAATGCGAAGAGCCCAAAGAGATCGGCTCCATCCGTTCGGCCAGAGAGGACTTTATTCCTTTGGCTGCTTCATTTGGGTCGGTCTATGCTCATTGGGGAGGCGAAAAAGACGCCTTGAGCAAACTCGACGGCGGTATCATCAATAACATTGACGCGATGAAATACGAAGGCACCGTATTTTACAGAAAAAATTCCGTACCTCGCCCCCACAATGGTTTTACCACCACTGACCTTCTTTTGGAGAAAGCCGAATCTCTCGGTTACGGATCAGAAGATATTTTTCAGGGATATGTTCACGACAGAGATAAGGTTAAAAGAAATCTTTCGAGTATCGTGTCCACGATAGAGATCGACTACCCGGGTCAATATAAGGTCCTTTGGGAGTATGACGAACAGTCGAACTCCTATCTTCGGTCTCGGGGAGGTTCGTGGGAAATAGATGCAAACTCAGGAGAACGGGTCGGGGCCAATGCGGTAGTTGTAATGAAGACGTCGTCGCGCGTATTGAGTAAAGATTACATCAGGGTAGATGTCGTCGGAGAAGGAGAAGCGGTCATTTATCAAAATGGCTCCGGTATAAGCGGCACATGGAAGAAAGACTCTTCCCAAATGTCTTCAAAGTTGTATTTTTATGATATGAACGACCAGGAAATAAAACTTGTGCCCGGAAAAATTTGGGTGGAGATTATCACAAGTTAAAAACAGCTGTCGCAATATTAATACGGCCGTATTAATATTGCGACGGAAAATTATGACGATATTTTTATATGGACAAGACGGGTATCGGCTCAAGCAGGGGATAGAGCAGGTGTCGGCCGGATACCAAAAGAAATATTCCAGCGGACTAAACTCTTTTTCTTTCGACCTGTCCGAAAAGGAACACCGGACTCAATTTGAAGACGCCGTTAAAACACTTTCTTTTTTTGAAGAGGCAAAGCTTATCATTGCAAGAAACGCATTTTGCTCCAAAGATGTTTCGGGGTGGTTCAGGGATACGCTTGCCGGTCGCGAGATAGATCCCGAACGAAGTCGCGAGGGCTCGCAGCGTGCCTCTACTTCGTACGGGATAGACAAGT
Organism: uncultured Candidatus Saccharibacteria bacterium; assembly: GCA_964521925.1. Classification (GTDB taxonomy): domain Bacteria; phylum Patescibacteriota; class Minisyncoccia; order 2-02-FULL-40-12; family GWA2-44-9; genus JACPAB01. The sequence goes on from CAZFTW010000011.1 coordinate 8,644, forward strand.
CCAGCTCGGTCATTGTCGTGGCGGTTGAAAACCTGTCCGGGAAAGAGCTGGAAAAATCGAGCCGGGAACTTTTTAAATTTTTGGATTCCAAATCGAAAACCAAGCGGGACTTCGAATACCTGGAGGGAGCCAAGCTTGTAAGTTGGGTCCGCTCCGAGTTTGCCGTCCGGGACTGCTCCATAGGTGCTTCGGAAGCGAGGGAACTTATCGGGCTGGCCGGGAACGAAAGCTGGCGCCTGGCCAATGAGATCGAGAAGCTCGCCAACTACAGATCCCGACCGGAAGGTCGAGGACCCTCGATTGCTTTGCAATCGGGGCAAAAAGTCACCATTACTTCTCAGGATATTAGCACTTTGGTTTCCGGCCGGGTTGACCTTAATATTTTCAACTTGGTTGACGCCGTTGTTTCCAAAAACAAGGCCAAGGCCTACGAGCTTCTTTATCGGGAATTAAAGAACGGCAGGGACCCTTATTATCTTCTCGCCATGATGGCTTATGGCTTCCGCAGCCGCGCCGGCAGGTTTTCTCCCGAAGAGTTGAGAGGGGCCTTCGGGAAGCTTTTGGAGATGGATACTCTGTCCAAGAATGGTAATCTTAATCTCGTCGATACCCTGTTCGAATTTGTCTTGGTTTAAGCTTTAATCATGCATCGATACCTTCACACGGGTCGGGCCGCCGATCTCGAAAATCCCTTTGAAAGGCGCCTCTACCGGATATTTGAAATCCTGCCCGGATCTTTGGCATGGGCCACGCTGGTTCTGGTCGTGGTCTTATCGGCTGCCGCGCCAGTATTCACTTCCATATTCATAATCGCCTTTGATGTCTACTGGCTTACAAAAACCATATATCTATCCCTTCATTTGCGGGTTTCATACAACAAACTGAAACAGAATTTGAAAGTGAACTGGCTCGAGAAATTAAATCAACTGGAAACCGGTCGCTATTCTCTAAGAACCATCAAGTCCTGGCAGGATGTTTATCATTTTGTTTTTTTGCCGATATATAAGGAGGACTATTCCATCGTATCCGGATGTCTTGAGGGGCTGCTCAAATCCAATTATCCAAAATCCAAAATGGCCGTTATCCTGTGCTGGGAGGAAAGAGCGGGAGGGGAGACCGAGGCCGTAGTCCGGGAAGCGGAGAAGAATTATAAAAACTCTTTTTACGATTTTATTGTGGTAAAGCATCCATTCAACCTGCCGGGAGAGATGATTGGTAAGGGCTCCAATACGGCTTACGGAGCCAGATATGTCAAAGAAAATATCATCGATTCGCGGGGGATTCCCTATGACCACATACTGGTATCCAATTTCGATGTGGATACCATCGTATCTCCCGAGTACTTTGGAATACTGACCCACACGTTTCTGACCAGCGAAAACCCTCTTCGCGCCTCGTATCAGCCGATACCATTGTATGTTAATAATATCTGGGAGGCGCCTTCTATCGCCAGAGTGGTGGCTTTCTCGGCTACATTCTGGCACACCATCAAGCAGGAAAAGCACGAGACGGCGACCACTTTTTCTTCCCACTCGATGCCCTGGCAGGCATTGGTTGACGTGGGATTTTGGCAAAAGAATATGGTCTCGGAGGACTCCAGGATATTCTGGCAGTGCTTTTTGCGCTATGACGGGGACTACCGTGTTGTCCCGCTATATTATCCCGTTTCTATGGATGCCAATGTCGCTCCGAGTTTTGCTCAGACAATGAAAAACATTTATAAACAGCAGAGGCGCTGGGCCTACGGCGCCGAGAATGTGCCTTATTTCCTATTCGGTTTCTTTAAGAACAAAGCGATATCTTTGAAGAAAAAGTGGCACTATGGCTTTATGGTCACCGAAGGCAACCATTCGTGGGCGACCAATGCAATCATAATTTTCGCCTTGGGCTGGCTGCCGGTCATGCTTGGCGGTTCGGCGTTCAACCAAACGGTCCTGTCTTTCAACCTGCCTTACCTGACCCGCTTGATAATGACGTTGGCAATGCTCGGACTCATATCTTCCGCCGTCTTGTCTATAATTTTACTTCCGCCGCGCCCGCCCAAATACGGAAAGTTCAAATATTTCTGGATGCTCGCCCAATGGGTGCTGTTCCCGATAACGACAATATTCCTGGGCTCTCTGCCCGCCTTGGACGCCCAAACCCGTCTGATGCTCGGTAAATATCTTGGATTCTGGGTAACACCCAAGACACGCACTATTCGAAATGGGTGAGACGCCGGAAGCTTTCCAGTTTTTCTTTTAAGAGGGGGTAATTACCTAAATTTGGACCTTCTTTAAGGAGGAGCCGGGCTTCCAAACGGGCCTTTTTGATAAGGTCGACATTTGCCAGAGAGGCCATTGCCAGATCGGGCAGGCCGGACTGCTTTACCCCAAAGAACTCCCCGGGGCCCCGGATGAGCATATCTTTTTCTGCCAAGTCGAATCCGTCGTCGCATTCGGCCAATGCCTTAAGGCGTTTGTTCGTTGAGGTGTCGGCCGTCGAAGAAAGAAGAAGGCAATACGAGCGGTGTTCTCCCCGGCCGACCCTGCCTCTGAACTGGTGGAGCTGGACCAGGCCGAAACGTTCCGCATTCTC
>CAZFTW010000011.1:11230-14622 GCA_964521925.1 uncultured Candidatus Saccharibacteria bacterium
TCTCTATCATCATTATCGTGGTGTTAGGAATATCAACGCCCACCTCTATCACGGATGTCGAGACCAATATCGATGTCTTTCCTTCTTTGAAATTTGCCATTATCTCGTTCTTTTCTTTCGGCTTCATTTTTCCGTGAAGCATCCCCACCTTCAGGTCCGGAAAAATTTCTTCCGAAAGTTTTTTGTATTCTTCCTGAACGGCTTTGGCATCTTGCCATAAGGCAAACGCAGATTGACGCTGATGGATACGCTGATTTACGCTGATAATTTTTCCGCGTTTATCTGCGTTTTCTCTGCGTTCATCCGCGGCCCGCGGATCTTCGATCCGCGGGCAGATCACGAACACTTGGCGTCCGGAGTTCACTTCATTACGGATGAATTGGTATGCCGCCCTTCTCTTTGTCGGCGAGACGACCTTGGTTACTATCTTTTGCCTATTCTTCGGTTTTTCCTTGATTATGGAAATATCCAGGTCGCCGTAGATGGTGAGGGCAAGGGTGCGAGGGATAGGCGTTGCCGTCATACTCAACAAGTGAGGTATCCTCACTTGTTGCGCGGATTCACGCTGACTAAACGCGGATAAACGCGGATTTCTCGCAGAGTCATATACTACTCTTTTAATCGTAAGTTCAGGACCAAAATTAACAAGTAGGGCAACTTTATAAGAGGATCCTTTTAAATAACTCCATAGTTGTTTTCTTTCAGTATCTCCAACAAAAGGTAATGCTTTCAGTTCCATAACAACAGAATTTTCAACCACCAAGTCAGCTTTATAAGTTCCTATTTTCTTGTCTCCGTATTTTAGAGGAATAAATTTCTCTGTTTCAAAATTCAGGTCTAAATTTTTAAATTCCTCCAGCAGTGCTTTATGATAAATAATTTCTTTGTGACCTGAACCTAATTCATTGTATACGTCGAAAATAGCCCCCCTTATTTTGTAAGTTAGGTCTTCGTGTAAAAGCCCGCTATTGCTGTTATCCGCGTTAATCTGCGTATCTATCTGCGTTGATCCGCGCAGCAACGCCGCGCGTTGCTGGATTCCGAAGCGATGCTGTTCGTCGATAATGACGAAAGCCAGATTCTTGAACCGGACATCTTTTTGAATGACCGCGTGAGTGCCTATGACAATGTCGGCTTCTCCGGCGGCTATCACTTTTTTAACTTTGGCTTTTTCTTCGGTTGACGATGTCAGAAGGGCAACTTTGATTTGGGATTTTTGATTTGGGATTTGTTTAGGATTTAGAAATTCGAAATTAGAAATTAACGATGTAATCGTTCTGTAATGTTGTTGGGCCAGGACTTCTGTGGGAGCCATGAACACGCTCTGGTAACCGGCTTGGGCGACTTGAACGGCTCCCATGAGAGCGACCACCGTTTTTCCGCTGCCGACGTCGCCTTCGAGCAGGCGGTTCATCGGGTATTTCTTCTGGAGGTCTTTAAGTATTTCCCAGGCGGCGACCTTCTGGTCTCTCGTAAGCTCGAAAGGGAGCCCGGATATGAAATTCTGTATCAACTGCTGGTCGAATTTAACCGAAACCGATTTGAGCTGATTCATTTTTCTTCTCTCAAGCAGAGCTTTTAATTGGAACAGGAGAAGTTCGTCGAACGCAATGCGTTCTTTGGCTTTTCCGGCTTCATCTAAGTTCTGAGGATAGTGAATATTCAAAAGAGCTTCCCGCAGGGAGGGGAAGTTGTATTTTCCAACCAACTGCCCGGGCAGGGGGTCGGGCACGGCGAGGTCCGTGAGCAGGGGCTTGATGAGGAACCTCAAATACTTGGACGTGACCCCTTCCGTTTCGGGATAGACGGGAATCAGTCCGCCGGTATGGGTGAGGTCGGTCTTTTTGATGCCGAGCTCCAGTTCGCCGATCTTTTCGTAGGTGGGACTTGAAAGATATAACCCGTGTTTGTCGAGATTGGCTTTTCCGGCCAAACTGACGAATGCCCCTTCCTGAAGGGAGTTGGCAATGTAGGGCTGGTTGAACCAAACCGCGTTTATGGCGCCGGACTCGTCTTTGACGAGGGCTTGGGTGATGGACATCCTTCTCGGGAAGAGACGCTTGTTCACTATCTTCAATACTTCTCCCTGGACGTTGACCTTCTCTCCGGCCTGGACGTCTGTGATCGGAACTATCCGGCTGTAGTCCTCATAGCGGACGGGAAAATGCCAAAAGAGATCTTTCAGGGTTTTAATTCCCAGCTTATTCAAGCGAGGCAGATTGCGCGCACCGACATTCTTTAATTTTTCTATCGGTAGTGAGAGGTCTGACATGGAGTTTATGCTGAGCTTAACGAAGCGGCCTTATTTTAACATTTAAAGCCTAAAAACAAAAGCTAAACTTTATCTTTATCCACTTTTACAATTGGACAGAATGTGATAATATATACTTATATCTGTCCAACCAATATGTCTCGTATTCATAGTGAACAAATTAGGAAAGTTGTAGAGAAGGAAAGAATTCGAGGTAAAACCTATAGAGAATTAACGCGATTATTCGGAATCCCCAAAAGCACGTTGTCATATTGGTTCGGAGAAAAACTTGGCAATCCATTTGATCGAGAAGGTCAACTTAAGCATTTAGCCAAAATTAGACCCCTTGCGATAGCAGCAAAAAAGAATAACATTATTCAACAACAGAATGATTTAAGAGAAAAGATAAGAGATGAAATAGCCACATATCCGCTTAACAACATTGGACTTCAGAAAGTTTTTCTTTCCGGTTTGTACTGGGCTGAAGGAGCAAAACACGAGAAAGTAAGTGGTTTAAAGTTTGCAAATACAGATCCCAAGCTATGCTTGCTGTATCTTTCGCTTCTTAGAAGATGTTATTTAATTGATGAGTCGAGAATGCGTATCCGGTTACATCTACATTACTATCATAGTCGAAGAGAGGTAAAAAAGTTCTGGTCAGATTTGCTAAATGTATCAGAAAGTTTATTCGGCAAAGTTTACGAGAAAAAAAGAAGCAAGACCAAAAAATTTAGGAAGAATTTCATGGGTATTTGCTTTATAACGTATCTGGACAGTAATATTAGAAAAGAATTAATGGAGCTGGCCGGTCAGTTTTATGAAAATATAGTTTCAAAACGTCCTCGTAGCTCAACTGGATAGAGCATTTGCTTGCGGAGCAAAAGGTTGAGGGTTCAAATCCCCCCGAGGACACATTAGTTTTTAAATACCGAGTTTTCTGGCGATGAAATCCGCCAGCGACTGCTCATGAACCCTTTCCGGAACGAAATTTATCATGAGCGCGCGCAATTCTACCGGGTCCTCTTTCTCTATGGAAACCTTGATGTGGGGCAGATACCACTTTTTGGCCTCCAAACTCAACTCCTTTGGTCCGTGTGGATTATAGTCGATCCAGAATGACTTAAGTTCTCTGTAATAATAT
>CAZFTW010000012.1:0-14202 GCA_964521925.1 uncultured Candidatus Saccharibacteria bacterium
TGGGCGGTATCGTGAGTTGGGAGTCGGTGCGTATCGGAGGCAACAAGCTCGACCTCGCTATTGTTGAATACATCAAAAAAAATCACGGCCTCGCCATCGGCGAGAGGACCGCGGAACTCATCAAGATATCCATTGGCACCGCAGTCAAAGAGCCCAACGAAGAAAAAATAAACATCCGCGGCCGCGATCTTGCCAGCGGTTTTCCTAAAACCATCGAAATAACCTCGAACGAAGTTACCGAGGCCATTACCGAACATTTAAGGGAGATAGTCCAGATAATTAAAAGCGTCCTCGAAAGGACGCCGCCCGAATTGTGTTCGGACATCATGGACAAAGGAATCCACATCTCCGGCGGGGGAGCATTGCTCAAAAACATAGACAAACTCATCACCAAAGTCACCGGCGTTCCCGCCCAGATAGCCGACGACCCGCTCTTCTGCGTCGCCCGCGGCACCGGCATCGTCCTGGAGAACTTAGATACTTACAAGAGGAACGTATTAGCGAAGCGATAACATGAAAGTAGCCCTTGTGCATGACTGGCTTAATAATCTCGGGGGGGCCGAGCGTGTGCTTATCGAACTTCATAAGATATTTTCCGGGGCGCCGATATACGTCCTGTTTTATAATAAGAAATTCGCCGCAACGCACCTTCCGAACGCGAAGATAATTGCCAGCGGCCTCCAGAAATTCCCGTTCGTCACCAAAACTTATCCGATGCTGCTACCCCTGATGCCGAGCGCCATCGAGTCGTTCGACCTTTCGGAATACGACACGGTTATCTCATCTTCGGTCATATTCTCAAAGGGCCTGATACTCAAGCCCAAGACCAAACATATCTGCTACTGCTACAGCCCGACGAGATTCCTCTGGGACAGGCACACCGAATACCAACACAGCTCGTGGCCGGCTAAGCTGGCCCAGCATCTCCTGCGCATCTGGGACCGTCAGGCATCCGAAAGGGTGGATATGTTTGTCGCTATTTCTGAACACGTTAGAGATAGAATAAAAAAGTATTATAGAAGAGATGCGGTTGTTATTATGCCCCCAATTTCTAATTTCGAATTTCTAAATCCTAAACAAATCCCAAATCCAAATGATCAAAACTACTATCTGATAGTTTCTCGGCTTTTTCCATATAAGAATATCGATATTACGATAGACGCGTTCAACAAGCTGGGATACGAATTGATAGTCGTAGGAGAAGGCCCGGATATGCCTCGCCTGAAAAAGATGGCCGGGAAGAACATTAAACTTGTCGGATACAAAACCGACAAAGAGGTGGCAGAATACTACCGGAACTGCAAAGCGTTCATCATGCCCCAGGAAGAGGACTTCGGCCTCACTCCGCTTGAAGCCATGAGCTTCGGCAAACCCGTGTTGGCCCTCAAAAAAGGCGGGGCGTTGGAAACGATAACCGAAGGCCTGCACGGGGAATTCTTCGACGACCCGATACCGGAAGCGCTGGCGGACGGTGTGAGGCGCCTGAACGAGAACTACGGGTCATACGACAAAATGGAAATACGCTACCAAGCCACGAAATTCTCCACAGACAGATTCCAAAGAGAGATTCTCCAACTTTTAGAAAATTAAAAGAGGGCTGGCTGGGCCCTCTAAATCCTGACCTCCTGGTCTTCTGCCAGTTTTCTGAACCGGGGGCAGGTCTCATATAGCTCCTCAAAACTTCTGCCCGTACCGACTATTTTGCTTCCGGATCCGTTCACCGGTTCGATCACGATGAACTTGTCGCATTTTTTGACGGTACTTAACCTGTGCGCAATAACCAATGCGCCGCAGTTTCGGCTTAGGGCTTTTTCAAGTCCTGCCTGGACGAGTTTTTCGGTCGTAGAGTCAAGCGAACTGGTTGCCTCATCGATAACCATAAACCTCGGGTTTTTCATCACCGCAGCCAGGATCATCAACCTCTGGTTCTGCCCGCCGGAAAGCTGGACGCCCCGTTCTCCTATCCTGGTGTCCAATCCCTCGGTCAACCTTTCTCCGAAGTCCACCTGAAGCATTCTGACCTGCTCCCAAATGTATTCATCGGAAATACTTTCGGCCTTGTTTTTCGGAACTCCGTACAAGGCGTTGTAGCGGATCGTCCCATTCAACACCTGGGGCTGTTGGGGAATGTAACCGACAATGGCCAGCCAGGAAGCAAGGTCAACATCCCTAAGGTTGTGACCGTCGATCCTGATCGTTCCGCTGGTCGGATCCATATACCTCAACAGGAGTTTCATTAAAGTGCTCTTGCCGGCTCCGCTGGTACCGATCAGGGCAACTTTTTCTTCCGGCTCGATCGTGAAAGAAATGTCGTTAAGAATCAGGGAGAACTTGTCGTCTTCCCCAAACCTATAAGACACGGCGTCGAACTCGATTCTACAGGGAGAATTTCTGGGCAACTTAACCGCGTCCTCTCTGAAGTTCAAGCCAACAGGCAAGCTTAACGCTTCCTTCAAGGTGCCGACCGACCACAGGTTGTAATGAATCCTGCGTTCCAAATCGCTGACCTTCCAGAGGTTGTCGAACACCTGGGTGCTCAAAGAAAACATCGGGTATATCCAGCCCGGGGACAGATCGCCTGATCTTATTTGCCTGACGCCATATATAAGCGCGCCGACATAAATGAAGATCGAGGCGATGCCTCGTTTGCACCACGATACGAAGACGGCTGTCCAAAGTTTCAGATCCAAGACCCTCGCTTCATCGTAGTAGTGGGCAAGCGTTTCGAGTTCTTCGGCTTCTTTAGCATGCGACTTGACCCGTTCGACGTTTTTCCATCTTTCTCCCCGATAGCGATTAAGATGGCGCCATTTTTTCTCTATCGGATAGCCCTCGACCATGATCCGGTAATTCACGAAACCGGACCAGGCCAGATGGAGAACCATCAGGAGAGTCATGATCAACGCCACCATGGGGTGGACGAACCAGAGCATGACGTAAGCAACCCCGAGTCCGGCCATCAGGTCCGGGCCGTCAACTGCCGCGACATAAACCATGTCGATCAGTCTCTCGTGCCCTTTCCTGACGTTCGACTCGTTCAGAATGTTGTCTTCGCTCGTGTGCATGCCCAGCGACTTTTCGAAGAATAGCCGACTGATCCTGTCATTCATTTTCTCGCCGAAGTCGGCAAAGAAGTGCTCCCTAAGGATGTTCTTTGCGGAATTTACGATCCGGGAGATGACCAAAAGAGCCGCCAAAGCGGCAAAACCCCTGATCAGGAGGTGGTCGTTTCTTGAAACTACGCCGTCAATAATGGTCCTGATGGCATAGTAAGAAGTGAGAACACTTATCAGGTTAGCGAGAAGCACAAGGGCCAATACCCGCTTGATCATTCTTTTGCTGGTCTCGCCCAGGAAGGTTTTCCAAACCCACACCAGGATATCCTTAACCTTTCTGTTCTCGTTAAGGTAATCCCGGAAACCCTTGGCCTTTACTTCAAGGTCAAGATCGGTATTCATCCGTCGCCTCCATATAAGTTGTAAAAGAGTGAAAATGAATATAACACGTGAAGCGATTTGTGTCAAAGAAACGGCATCTAAAGTTGCTGAAAATGTCGATTTTTAATAAAATTGGACAATACTAACTCTCCAAGAGTGATTAAAGAAAAAAAAGAAAAACCGGTAAGGGAATTGCTAAAGAACATCCGAAAGGTTCTTGTTTTGTCGTGGAGAATAGACCGCAAGCTGTTCATGTTCACGATCGTCCTGGCTGTCGCCAACGCGCTTTTTCCGATTGCCCTAAGCTATACTTTTAAGCTCGTTCTGGACGAGTTGATAAAAGTCCAGGGCCAAGCGGCCGTGATAACGGTGACGCTGCTGGCCTTCTTCTCGTTAAGATATGCCATTGAGCTTATTTTTGATTTTACCTCCGTCCTTCAATATGACTACGTTGACCAGATATACCGCTTCAAGACCGAGAACTATCTGACATACAAATTCACGGAAAAACTTTCGAGTTTGGACATCGCTCATTTTGACGACCCGGACACCCAAAGTTTGGTCCAGAAAGCCAGGGAGAACTATCCATGGCGTATAGTGAACTTCATTGGGAGCAGCGGCCTTTTTGGAACATTCACTTCGCTCATCACTTTTGCCGGAGCTTTTGTCGTGCTGCTTTCTTTCGGCCAGTGGATACCGGTCATACTGACCCTGGCTGTCATCCCAAGGTTTGTGTTGAGGAACCGTCTCACCAAGGTCCAATGGTCCGTATTCAACCAGAACATCCCCGAATCAAAAGAGCTTAGCTACTTAAGGGGAGAGCTTGAGGACAACAACGCCCTGAAAGAGGTAAGGATATTTCAGGCCGCCCCCGCGCTTTTGAAAAAACTCAACGCTCTTCAGCAGTTCATATTCAATACCATCAAGAAGCCCTTGCGAAGATTCACTTTCTACTTGTTCATACCCATAGGCATAGAAATGGCGGTCCTTTTTTCAATGGCCTACTTGAAGCTCGGGCCGACAGTCGCAGGCGCGTTGACCATCGGCTCTTTTTCTTTCTACATAAGCTCGCTGGAAAGGATATTCAACAGTTCCCAGAGGGCCATCGCCGGACTCGGACGCTTGTACGAGAACAGTTTGTATGTCGGATACTATTTCGACGTCCTGAACCTGCCCCGCCTGATTAAAGAAAGGGAACCGGGGTATGTCTTCGACGAAATAAACCCGCCCGAGATAGAGTTTCAGAACGTAAGCTTCAGTTATACCGACGGCCCCAAAATACTGAAGAACATTTCCTTCAAACTCGAGAAAGGCAAGCATTTGGCGATAGTCGGGCCCAATGGCGCCGGCAAGACGACCCTTATCAAACTCCTGCTGCGTTTTTACGACCCGAGCGACGGGCAAATTTTGGTGAACAACCACGACCTGCGCGACCTGAAGCTGGATAACTGGTATAAATTCGTCAGCATATTGTTCCAGGACTTCAACAAGTTCTTTCTGACCGTCAAAGAGAACATCCTGCTGGGCAACACGGATATAATCAACGAAACAAAGATGCGCAAAGCCGCGGAAAAATCCGGCGCGGCAGAGTTCATTGAAAACCTGCCCAAGAAATACAACCAGCGCTTGGGCAGAAGATTCGAAGAATCAACCGACCTTTCGATAGGCCAGTGGCAGAAGCTGGCTTTGGCCAGGGCGTTTTACGAAGAAGCGCCGGTCCTGATACTGGACGAGCCGACCTCGGCAATCGACGCCGAAGCCGAAGAGCAGATATTCGAAAATCTCTACAAGGTTTACGAGAACAAATCCTTGATACTGATATCGCACAGATTTTCCACCGTAAGAAATGCCGACAAAATAATCGTCCTGAAAGACGGAAAAATAGCCGAGGAGGGCAACCACGAGTCGCTGATGAAAAAGAAAGCAATTTATGCCAGTATGTTCAAAAAACAAGCAAAAGGATATATAGATTAGAACATGAACTTAACCGTCATCACCGTCAACTACAACAGCTCCGAAAACACGATAAAACTTTTAGAATCCCTCAAAAACCAGACCGACAAGAGCTTCAATGTTATCGTCGTTGACAACAACTCGACGCCGGAAGAGAAAGCGATATTGAAGATCTACAGGACGGAAGAAACCAACATCGTCTATATCGAGAACGAACACAATCTCGGTTTCTCCGGAGGCAACAACGTGGGCATAAAAAGAGCCCTTGAGTTGTGGGGACCGGACCCCGACGCTTCGGCCGGGGCAGGCTGGGTGCTTTTGCTCAATCCCGATACTTGGGTTGAGAACGACTTCATCTCGCGCCTAAAGGCCGAATTGGAGGGCAGGGAAGGGGTCGTAGGCCTGGCCATAGACGAAGGCAACCCCGACGCTTCGGTTCTCGGAGTGGGGCATCGCCCACTCCTGGGGAACTCTGTCGGGGCAGGCCGCACCGCCTACGCCGGCAAGATAGAGTGGCTCAAACCCACCCTTTCTCATGTTTATGACATCGTAAGTCATAATTATGACTTACGATGTCATTACGCTATTGGGGGGGCGGGGGCTATCCACAAAGACGTATTTGATAAGATAGGTTTCCTGGACGAAAAATATTTTCTTTATTTTGAAGACGCGGACTTCAGCATCAGGGCAAGGAAGGCGGGAATTCCGGTAGGGTTCGCGCCGGAGATAAAAGTTTCCCACTCCGTCTCGGCCTCAACCAAAAAACTCGGCTCGCCGACGGTCCTGCGCTACCACTACCGCAACGCTTTATATTTCAACCTGAAGCACGGGCCTTGGTATGTAAAGTCGGTTCTCTGGATCTGGAGAGTCATAATCATGACGAAACAGGTCGTTAAAATAGCTATCGGCAAAAACAAGGAAGAGTCGAAGGCGATACTGCGGGGTGTTTTTGATTACTATCGAAGAAAATATGGCAAGATACATTAAAGTTGGGATCGAGTGTGAAAATTTGGAAGACCCAAAGTCGCGCTGGGGCGTGGGGCATTTGGTTTTGAACCTGCTCCGGGAATACGCCAAGAATCCGGAATGGCAGAAAAGGTTCAAGCTGTTTTTATATTTTAAAGAACGGGTTCCCGATGATGAAATTTTAAAAAACCAGATATTTGTAAAAAAAGTTCTTGGCACGAGGTCATTCAACATTTTTTATCATATTCTGATGCCCGTTCGGGCAACGCTCGACAGAATAAACCTGATGTTCTTCCCGGCATACATGCTGCCCCCTTTATACCTGCGCAAAGCGATGGTCCTGCTTACCGAAGACGTGTTCCACGAATACAAAGGCGGTACCCTGCCGTTCAAATATAAACTTGCCTACAGGTTGTTCACCAACTGGGCGGCAATAAAAGCAACAAGGATACTGGCAATATCGGAAGCGTCAAAAAAACAGATTTCAAAATTATACGGCATCAAACCGGATAAAATCACCGTGGCCCGCCTGGGAGTCAAAGAACCTTCGACCACCGATACGGCCTCGCAATACGGCAGTTATATTCTCTATGTCGGACAGATGTTCCCGAGAAGAAGGGCCCTGGAGTCCATACGCGCATTCGAGAAAATAGCTCCCGAATTTCCGGAACTGAATTTCGTTCTGGTCGGAAAAGATAAATACAATCCGCCCGTGATCGCCAAATTTGTTGCGGAGACCAACAAAAAACTCGGAAAGGAGCGGGTGTTCCACTTCGAATATATAGATAGTGATAGGGAAGTGGAAAAATTGTATAATGGAGCGAAGCTCTTCGTATATATATCGTCGTCGGAAGCGTTCGGGTTGCCGCCGGTAGAGGCAGCCGCCCACGGCGTGCCGGTGGTGGTAAAGGACTCGGAGCTTAACCACGAACTGTTCGGCAATGCGGCTTTTTTTGTGACCGATGAGAAAGACCCCGACAATATAGCCGGCGTGTTAAGACAGGGGCTCACTGATGAACAGAAAAGGGAGAGCTTCGTCCGGGAATATAAAGAACTGATACCTAAATTGTCATGGCAAAATTTCGCTCAAAAATTCTTTTCCTCGATATTGTCTTCATAATCGAGCTTTTTTTGTTTGCTCTTATAATCACCGGGGTCATACCCAGGGAGGCGGCGCTTTATCTTGCCGTAGGTTTAATGGTCTATGTTATTCTGTCGCCGGTTGAGGATTCCGTTATTTTATTCATAAGGTCTATACCGCTGTTCCTTGCCTTGCCTTTCACGGCTGATTTCGACAACTTCAATACCTGGAGAATACTCGCCGCAATAATTTTCTTAAAGTGGATTGCGGCAAAATTTCCAATTTCCAATTTCCAATTTCCAATCAAATCCCAATTTTCAAAATTCAAAACCACCGACTTCAAGCTGCCGCTGATCTTATTGTTACTATTCGCCATGTTATCCGTTATTCCAGCAGCGGATAAATTTTTAGCGGTAAAAAGAATAATTTATTTCTTAAACCTTTCGCTCATCGGCTTTGTAATATTTGATCTGGCCCGCAATAACGGCTTCGCGAAACGGCTGATAAAGAACATTTCCGTGCCGATGATAATAGTCACCGTTATCGGACTTATACAGCTTGTCTCGACTTATTTCATCGACATCTACCAGTTCATGCGCATCTGGGGAGAGGGGATACAATGCCGCCAGTTCGGGAATGAATGGTGCAGTATCGCCGTAGAACTCGGGAACACCTGGTTCGCGTATTACGGGGACCAGCTGTCCTTGAGGGTTTTCTCTCTTTTTCCGGATTCGCATTCTTTCCCGCAATTCGTACTGCTGGGCCTGCCGGCGATATTCGCCCTGGCGCTCTCTTCGTTCGGAATTAACGACTTCGAGAACCTGAAAAAGATGTACCGGACAAGAACACGGCTTATTATAATCCTCGTGCCGATGGTATTCCTGGTGACGATACTTAGCGGGACCAGGGGCATCTGGGCGGCAAGCATCGGCGTTCTGCTGTTCATTATTCTGGTCTTTTGGAAATTCCAAAAGACGGCAGCCGGAAAAGCATACCGGAATCTTTTTAAATACCTCTCGACCTATCTGGCGGCGTTCTTCCTTCTGTTCATGGTGGCTTATCCCATATTCGTCTCGCCCCAATTTCTTCTTTCAAAAGGGGACTGGGGCCTCCTGGGAAACAGGATAAGGTCGATAATCGACTTCGGCGAGACATCCAACAGCCAGAGAATAGAGATATGGAGACAGTCAGCGGCATCCATAGAGAAACACCCCTTCCTCGGGATAGGCATCGGCAATTTCCCGGTGGTTCTGGGGCAGGACCTGTTCCTGGCCCGGGCGGGGTCTTCAGCGCACAATTTATATCTTCACATAGCGGCGGAAATGGGAATTCCGGCTTTGGCTGCCGCGGTCTGGTTTCTGTTCGTTCTGCTCAACAAAACCTTCTCCAACTTTGTCCGGGGAAAAGACCAGATATTGACGGTATATAACGGCGCCTCGCTCCTGACCATTCCCTGGGTATTGATGTATTCCTTTACCGATGTCGCCATATTCGATGAAAGGGCTTTTCTTTTACTGGTCGTGACGATTGCTTTAATTTTAGCCAATAACAAATGAGTCCCGTTAGAAGTCGCCCTAGCGGGTTAAACGAATGAAGTATCAAATAAATAACAACAGTTGCCCTGCGCATAAACCGCCCGACCTCGGACTGCGCAGCAGCGACTTCTAATGGGATGAGTGCGTCCATTTCAATAAATATAGTCGTCCGCAACGGGGAAAAATACATCCGCCATTGTCTTGATGCCATATTGGCGCAGACCTATCCGCACGAATATATCGAAATCAATATTTTGGACAACAACTCAAGCGATAATACGAAATCAATAATTGGAAATTGGAAATTGGAAATTGGAAATTCCAGTTTTGCCGCTTTCAATTTAATTGAAAGTCGGCAAAATCTGGGTATGTGGCCCGGTCAGGAAGAGATATTGAAACACTCGAACGGAAAATACATCCTCGCAATGGCAGTGGACGTCATGCTGGATAAGAACTTCGTAGCCAAAGCGGTTGAACGGATGGAGGGCGACGGCAATATCGGCGCCCTTGAAGCCAAGATATATAGATATGAAATTTCAAATGACAAAATCCAAATATCAAAAACTATCGATACTTGCGGATTTCAGATATTCAGATCGAGGAGAGTTATTAATATCGGCCATGGACAGGAGGATCATGGTCAATTCAATGAATTTAAAGAGATATTTGGAGTGGAAGGCGCGGCGCCTTTTTTCAGAAAAGAAGCCCTCGAGGACTCCAGGGTCAAAGGGTCCCTCGTGGACAAAGAGTATTTTTGGTACGGGGACGACCTGGACCTCGCCTGGCGGATGCGGCTTTTCGGCTGGAAAGAGGTTTTCGACCCGGAAGTTATCGCCTGGCATGACCGCCAGACCACCAAAACCCTAAAGAAAAGCTTCTCCGATTTCGTCAGGATAAGAAAGGCCATCCCGATGAAAAAAAGAGGTCTTGACTGGCGGAATACCCGCTGGACAATCTTAAAAAATGATTATATAATAAACATCTTAAAAGATCTTCCGTCCATGCTTAAGAGGGAAGTGCTGATGGCAGGATACATAATACTTTTCGAACCGGCGGTGCTTATGGAAATACCCAAATTCCTTTTGTTCCTTCCCCGGATGCTTGCGAGAAGAAAAGAGATAATGAAACGGGCGACGGTGAAGCCGACAGAAATAAGAAAATGGTTCAATTGACCGGATACCCACAACAGGACTTCAATCAACTAAAGCCCAGCCGTAACAGCTGGGTTTTGGCGATACTCATAATCTTGGCTTTGGGAACGATAGGTTTTAAGGTCGGCTCAAGCTCGAATCAGTTCGAGATCTCCGGAACAACGGCTCCTTTCTGGCAAAGAGTTGCGAGCATATTCACTATCGGCGAAAAAGAAGACCCTGATTACCTAATGCCCGATGAAGAAGATGCCCGCCTCGATATCTTGGTCCTGGGCGTGAGAGGGGAGAACGACCCCGACGCCAAAGAAGGCGGGGCGCTTCTGACCGACACCATGATGATCTTCAGCTTCGATAAAACCACCGGAAAAGCGTCAATCGTTTCCATGCCCCGTGACCTTTACTTGAAAATAGATAAGAACAAATCTGACAAACTCAACACCGCCTACGAATACGGCTATTACCACAAAGGCGGAGGAATAAAATACGCCAAAGAGCTTTTATCTAAAATAACCGGCATATACATAGATAAGGCCGTGGTTTTGGATTTCTCGTCTTTTGAAAAAATAATAGACGCAGTCGATGGCATCGACGTCACGTTGGCCAGGCCATTCGATGAAAGCCAGCAATGGGGATACGAATTCCACCTGCCGGCCGGGCCCAACCACCTCGATGGAAAGAACGCGTTGTATTATGCCCGCTCAAGATACTCCTCGAGCGATTTTGACCGTTCCCGCCGCCAGCAGGAGGTCATCTTCGCCCTAAAGGATAAGCTGACAAAATTAAACTGGTGGGGAGACCCCATCAAGACGCTCGGTATCGTCAAGACGCTTAGTTCCAGCATTGAAACCGATCTTAACATTTGGAACGCCAAGGAACTTCTGGACCTGGCAAATGAGGTAAACTCGGCCGACAAGGTCAAAAAATACATCGTTTCAACGGAGAACCTGGTCTATGAATCCCGTTCCGAAAGCGGAGCATATATCCTCCTGCCGACAGGAGACAATCTTACACAGATCAAACAGCTTTTTCAGGAAATATTAAAATGAAGCTCTCCATAATAATCGTTAATTTCAAAAAACCGGCCCTGCTTCGGCTGTGTTTAAAGTCGTTGGAAAGAGCCGTCAGCCGGGACCTGGAGCATGAGATAATCGTGGTTGATGTCGCATCAACCCATCAGACCCGGACAGTAGTTACCGAAGAATTCCTCCCGATTTTGTCTCCGACACAGTCGGAGCCACAAAATCGAGGATCCTCGATTTTCCAGTCAAATCAAAATGATTTGGGGAAAATCGGGACAAAAGCCAAGCTCCTGCCGTTCAAAGAGAACATCGGTTATACCAGAGGCGTCAATGAAGGCATCAAGGCCAGTTCGGGAGAGTATTGTCTGATACTTAATCCGGACGTGGTTCCTTTGAAGGGTTCCCTGGAAGTCCTGCGCAACTATCTCCAGGAAAATCCTGATGCGGGAATGGCCGGGCCACAGCTTTTGAACTTCGACGGCACCCCGCAGAATTCTTGCTTCAGGTTCTATGACCCCTTTGTAATCGCATACCGAAGGACATTTCTGGGAAAAACCCCCTGGGGAAAGAAAAAGCTCGACCGGTTCGTGATGAAAGACAAAGACCTGAATAAAACCGCCGAGGTCGACTGGCTGATGGGTTCGGCCGTCATGGTCAGCAAGAAAGCGGCAAAGAAGGTCGGCCCGATGGATGAGAATCTTTTTCTTTACATGAGCGACGTTGACTGGCCCAGACGTTTCTGGGAAAATCATTATAAAGTCGTATACATTCCCGAAGCGAAAATGTATCATTATCACCCCCGCGACTCGAAAGGCCGTCTGGGAGTTCTGGATATATTCTTCAAAAAAGAACTGCGCTGGCACATCCGGGACGCCATCAAGTATTTCAACAAATGGCACATACATTCAACCGTAAAACGATAATAGCCGTAGTGATCGCAACCCTCGCCCTGGGTTTCTGGGGCGGTTTGTGGTTCAAATCAGGCAACAGCGCGGAAGGACTTACGGTCATCAAAAAACTGGTAAATCTTGAGGCGGAAAAGCCGAGCGACATTGACTTCTCTCTTTTCTGGAAAGTATATAGTGACCTTAACGAAAAATATGTGGACCAGGGCAAGCTCGACCCGGAGAAGGTTCTTTACGGGGCGATCGGGGGAATGGTGGACAGCATCGGAGATCCATACACAGTGTTCTTCGAGCCGCCCGACAGCAAAAAGTTCCAGGAGGAGATATCCGGCAGTTTCGGAGGCGTGGGCATAGAGATAGGGAAACGCAACGGAACATTGACCGTCATCGCGCCCCTGAAAGATACCCCGGCCTACAAAGCGGGGATAAAAGCCGGAGACAAGATATTAAAAATAGACGATAAGCCCACAGACGACATCTCCATCGAAGAAGCGGTTAATTTAATTCGCGGCAAGAAGGGCACCAAAGTCATCCTGACCATTCATAACAGCGAAACCAAAGACATCGAGCTTATCAGGGACACGATAAAAGTTCCGACCATTGAACTTAAATTCGTCGAAAAAGACGGGAAAGACATCGCCTATCTCCAAATATTCTCGTTCAACCAAACCGTTGATTCGGAGTTCCGGAAAGCCGCCGAGGAGATATTGAGATCTAAGGCCGACGGGATAGTTCTTGACTTAAGAAACAACCCCGGAGGCCTGCTTGATTCGGCCATCAACTTGGCCGGATGGTTCCTGGACAAGAACAAGCTGGTCGTAGCCGAGGAATTCGGCAACAAGACCAGGAACGAATTCCGTGGCGACGGGAACTCTTCCTTGAGATCTTACAAGACGATCATACTCATCAACGGCGGCTCCGCTTCGGCATCGGAAATACTTGCCGGCGCCCTCCATGACAATAACGGAACCCGCCTGGTCGGAGTAAAAAGTTTCGGCAAGGGTTCGGTCCAGGAACTCCAAAACTATGGGGACGGCTCGTCTTTGAAAGTTACCATCGCCAAATGGCTCACCCCAGCCGGAATATCGATATCGGACAAAGGCATCGAACCGGATATTAAAGTCGAAATAGACACCAAAGATATTGAGGAAGAAAAAATAGAAATAGGCACTCCCGGCAAGGACCCGCAACTCGACAAAGCGCTCGAGATTATAAGATAATCTCTGAATTTCTAATTTCTAAAAATTTTATAAAGGTATCCTACGAGCCACTTATAAAAAATAAAAAAGGCCCGCGAGAGGCGGGCACGAAGTGCGTGCGGGCCTCTGCGGGCGGAGGGGGGTCAGGCGAGTCGCATGTCTTCGACTGGATCGAGGCTGGCGAGGACAACATCTTCGTTCCCTTGCCTGCCCTTGACCCAAAGCGTTCTGCCGACTAGTAATTCCGAGACCTTGTGGGAGGAAATCTGCAAACCGAGAATGGAATCCTCGAAGCTCAGATCAATACCTCCTTTCCCTACTCTAGCCGACTTGATTTTCAACGGCCGATATCCGTCTGCCATGGCTACCTCCTTAACCACATAATTATAACATGAATTTAAGAGATATGTCAAGTTGCAAAAATCAGCCAAAATAATAGAATTTTATCATATGAAAGTCATTCTACTCGAAAACATAAAGGGGTTCGGCCAGATAGGGGACGTAAAGAATGTTTCAGATGGCTACGCCAGAAATTTTTTGTTGCCGAGAAAGATGGCAAAGGCGGCTACCGAGCGTTCAATGAAAGAAGTCGAGTCGTTGAAAGCAAAGCGCGTCATCATGATCGAAGCCGAAAAGAAAAATGCTCTGGAAGCCGTTGAAAAGTTAAAAGATCTGGTCATTGAATTTACCCGCAAAGCAACCAAAACGGGCAAACTGTTCGCCGGCATTGACAAGGACGACTTGGTAAAAGAGATCAAAAAGGCCTCCGGAGTCCAGCTCCAGGAAGAAATGCTCGGCCACGAAGAACCAATCAAACATATTGGAGAGCATCTTATTGACTTGAATCTGTCTCCCGAAGTAAAGACCCAAATCAAGGTGGTAGTCAAAGTGGAATAACCCGCTCTCGCTCCCGCCAATCCCTATCCTCATCACATTTCCGCTCTCCGAACAAAAGG
>CAZFTW010000013.1:0-13225 GCA_964521925.1 uncultured Candidatus Saccharibacteria bacterium
GCATAAACCGGTTGACCCCGGACTACGCAGTAGCGACTTCTAACGGGATGAATAAGATAACACCCGCCATAATAGCCAACACTCCTGAAGAGTTCGAAAAAATGATTAGGGCCGTCGAGGGCCATGTTGAACGTGTTCACTTGGATATCATGGACGGGATATTCGTCCCAAACAAAACCATCTCCGGCCACGAGGAGCTGGCAAAGATACAGACCAGCCTCGGCTTCGACGTCCATTTGATGGTCAGCAACCCGGAGGACCTGATGTATTTCTGGTATCAGACCAAAGCCGACAGGTTTCTCATTCACGCCGAGAGCGGAACGGACCTTCGCGCACTGGTAGAACAGATACGCTCGAAGGGCAAGGTGGTCGGGATAGTTCTTAATCCCAAAACGCCCACAGAGGTAATATCCGAACTGATAGACGACTTGGATGTCGTTCAGTTCATGACCGTAGAACCTGGCCAATACGGGTCCGACTTTATTGAAGAGGTCGTACCTAAGATAGAGGATTTCCACTCTAAGCATCCATCCGTTCCCATAGCGGTGGACGGGGGCGTGAACCCGGAAACGATTCCAAAGCTTCTGGCGGCCGGGGCATCCATATTTGTCGTCGGCAGCTTTGTTTTTTCATCTTCCGATGTGGGTAAGGCCATAACCGAACTGCAGGAAGCAGTTCGCAATTTCTAATTACTAATTTCTAATTTCTAAATAAATCTGTTAAGATTTAACCATGGAATTCGATATTGTTTCGATAGGTTCGGCCACCAGAGACGTATTCCTGGGGCTGGATGAATTTAAGATCGTAGATTCCGCCGATTTTGTCACTGGCAAGGGGCTTTGTTTCCCCTTCGGTTCCAAACTGGAGATAAAAAAGATAGTTTTTACTTCCGGAGGCGGGGGAACCAACGCCGCGGCGACTTTTGCCCGCCAGGGCCTATCTACCGCTTGCATTGGCGTGGTCGGCAACGACTTTAACGGACAGGAATTGTTGAGTGAGATGGCAAGCGAGGGTATTGAAACCAAACATTTCCAGAAACACGATGACGACTATACGGCATACTCGGTTATCTTGGTTGACCCTTCCGGAGAAAGGACCATCCTGTCGTATAAAGGAGAAGGCCAGCATTTTGACGCCTCCAAAATCGACTTTGACCAGATCAAGGCGAAGTGGATGTTTCTGGACAGTTTGGGAGGCCACTATGACCTGTTGGAGAAGGCAGTTAATTGGGCTGTGGCAAACGGCGTGAAACTGGCCACCAATCCGGGCGGCAAAGAGCTGGAACATGGCCTGGAGAAGCTCAAACCATTATTGAAAAACTTTTCCGTATTTTGGGTCAATCAAGAAGAAGCCGCGAAACTAACCGGTATTGATTATAAAAACGAGGCGGAACTTTTTAAATTTATGGATGAATTGATCGGGGGCATCTTCGTGATGACCAAAGGACCGGAGGGAATGGTGGTATCAGACGGCAAGAACGTCTACCGGGCGGGAGTGCCCGACTCTCCTGTGGTTGAAAGGACCGGCGCCGGCGACGCATCCTGTTCCGGGTTTATCGCGGAGTATATTCGTTCCGGTAACATAGAAAAGGCGATACAGTTCGCTACCGCTAACGCATCATCGGTAGTAACCCAGTATGGATCCAAGGCGGGAATACTGAAAAACGGCGACTGGGGCCCGTGGCCTCTCGTTAAAGTGGAACAAGTTCCACTTTAACGAGGATTTTCCACTTACCATTTTCCAATTTCCATTTATTTATCCATTTCTCCATTCGCCAGTCATTAAATGTTTAAATGGATAAATGATAAAATGAATGGCAAATGGTTAATGATTAAATGACAAATTTTATGCTTGAACCATATAAAAAGATCGCGGCAATATTAAGGACCACACCGGACACTCTTTTTGAGTTGGACCAGAGAATGGGCAAGACCACCGGACAGGACGGGGTTATAGAAGCGATAGCCAACCAAAATGATATTTTGGTCGTTAAAACCTTGAACGAGATAGGGCTGACCAGGAATGCTTCGGCCGAGACGGTTTACACCACTCTCATCCGTAATTTGATATACACCGACCAGCACCTTTTCGAGGTTCTTGATAAGCCTGATCTGTCAAAGATGGACAGTACCTGCGGCAAGTTATGTGAAATGGCGTTCAAGCTTTACACGCCTCCCAAAGGGCTTTTCATAAAAAAGGAAAAAGTGGCCCAGCTTCTGGATAAATATCCTCCCGATAACATGCTGAAGCACTTCGGCTATGCTTCGTCCAAAGAACTGCTCGAAAAAGAGGGTTTCTCCTCTGTTGTCAGCGCCTTGCGGTTCACCCAAAGCACGGATTGGATGCATAAATTCTTTGATGTCGCTTACGGCGACCTGAAACCGGAGGACTTTGAAGAGAGGGACGTTGAGCTGAAGATACTGGAAACAAAGTGGCTCAACGTGGCCGAAAAATTCCTGGAGAAAAAATACCACAACATAAGCCACCTGAAAGAATACGGGATAATTTTTGTAATCCCTCTGCCGATAGATACGGCCGGCGAAACACTAAGAATGTTCACCCTGATACTCCATTATCTGCATGAGGTGCCTTTCTATTCCGGCCTTTTCCGCAAATATATCAAAGACAGCGATTTCATAACCAAACTGCAATCCTTATTGAGGGGCGACGTGCCGGAAAACAGGATTGAAATGAAAGAGAAGCCGGTCTGGCGCGTGGTCCAAAGATATCTGGCCAAGGACGACGTTAATGATTTCCGCCTCTCCGAACCCCATGTGAATCCCGAGGCGGAGCACTGGTTCAAGGTTTCGGAAGATTTGGGGCGGTTAAGCAGAATGATGGGCTCTTCGGGAGACAAGATGGGCCTTGAATACTGGTCGACCCTGGATTACGTAGGTGACTTTTTTAAAGACGAGCAGGGGCGGGAACAGCTTGTCAGCTTTGACCTGATAGATCTTATAATGTCCCTGGTCAAAAAGGGCCAGGTAAAATACCTCTACCATCAGCAGGAGGCGCTGTGGAACAAGATATTCTCGGAATATTTGGGCCGGGAAAAAATGAACCAGCTGATAGAGGAGAACCTCATAAAGGGTTTTATAGAACTATAAAACCATTGAAATTACTAATTTCTAATATCTAATTTCTAATAAAATTTCCAATACTCCAATGTTTAAACTTTTAAGAATTTAATATTTAGCATTTCATTAGAAATTAGGAATTAGTAATTAGAAATTTGCTAAGCATGGAAAACAAAGAAAATCAAAGCAAAAACTTAAATTGGTATTTGGAACAAGCACGAGCTGGAAGTTATGCTCTTGGCCATTTTAATTTTGCGACCGAGGATGTTCTGCGCGGGATCGTTGAGGCCAGCCGGGACGCGGGCGCTCCGGCTGTGATGGTGGGCACATCAGAAGGGGAAGCCGAGTTTGTGGGCATAAAAGAAGCGGTGGCGATGATCCAAGCGATGCGGGAACATTTTGACTATCCCATATTCCTTAACGCCGACCACTTCAAGAGTTTTGAGAAGTGCAGAGAGGCGATAGATGCGGGATATGACTCCATCATTATCGACCCCGCCCAAAGTAATTCCGCTGACCGCCAACAGAAGGGGCGGACTTTAAGCGGGGCAAGTGCCTCCAATTTAGACGAAAGGATTCGTATTACACGGCAGGTCGTCGATTATGCCCGTTCGGCCAACTCCGGCATTTCCATCGAGGGCGAATTGGGATATTTGAGAGGTTCTTCGGAGGTTCAGCAGAAGATAGAAATAAGCGCGGCTGACTACAGCAAGCCCGAAGAAGTTGCCGATTTTGTATCAAGGACGGGCGTTGACCGGATGGCTGTGGTTTTTGGCAACATTCATGGAATAGTTAAAGAGGTTGTAACAGCCCCGACGCGCGAAGCGGTCGGGGTCCCGACTGAAACGTCGGGAGAAGAAAAGCTGGACATAGAACATTTCTCACGTATCGTAACCGCCGAACCGAGGCCGTATTATGTCCTTCATGGGGCATCGGGCCTGAAAGATGAAGACGTAGCCGCTTCCATCAAGGCGGGTATATCGAATGTTCATTTTAATACCGAATTGAGGGTGGCTTACCGCAATGAGATAGACAGGCAGTTCCACGCAAATCCCAACGAAACCACGCCTTACAAATACCTCGGCCCTGCCGTAGATGAGGTTAAAAAAGTGGTTGCCCAGAAGATAAAGGTCTTCATGGGCAAATAATTCCCTTGATTTTGTTTAAAAATTGAAGTATCATAATAGGGCTTAATTTTATGACTACTAAGCAGCAGAAAATTGAACTTGGGGCTGAAAAAAGAACCGCGATCGGCGGGCGGTTGAACTCATTGAGGCAGTCCGGATATGTACCGGCGATTTTGTACGGAAAGGATCAGGAGCCGCTTCCTTTGCAGGTTCCGTTGAAGGACTTCGTTAAGGCATTGGAATCGGCGGGGGAATCTACCCTTGTTTATATAAACGTGAACGGCCAGAGCTATCCGACGATAATCCACGATGTTGCCAAGGATCCGGTCACTGACGGCGTCCTTCACGCCGATTTTTATAAGGTCCGGCTCGACCAGAAGATAAAGGCCAACGTTCCCGTTGTTTTTGCCGGAGAGTCGCCGGCGGTCAGGGATTCGAAGGGTATATTTGTCAGGAACGTGAACGAACTCGAGGTTGAGGGGTTGCCTCAGGACCTGCCTCACGAGATTACTATCGATATTTCAACCTTGAATAGTTTCGGCGACCAGATACTCGTTAAAGACATTAAGCTTGCCTCCGGACTTAAAGTTGTGGCCGAGGACGATGAGATAATCGCAACCGTTCAGGAGCCTATGTCCGAAGAGGAACTGCAAAAAGCCCTTGAAGCTCCGACGGAGACCGTCGAAGACGTTAAAGTCGTCGAGAAAGAAAAAGAAGAGGAAGTGTCTGCGGAAGAGGGAGAAACACCCGCTTCACCTCAAGAAGAGAAACCCGAACAGAAGTCCTAACCATAGAAGGACAAAAAGCGCCCAGCCGTTTCTCGAGAAAATCTCGGAGAGGCGTGCTTTAGCCGCCTTCCAAGTCTCTGTAGCCCGGCTAGGGTGGAAGTCCGGGCTTTTGATATCGAGATTATCCATTAAGTGCTTCAATTATAGGGTCTAGCGCTCCGGCCATTATTCTGTCTATGTTGCCCCAGCTTTTTTTGATACGGTGGTCGGTTATCCTGTCCTGCGGGAAGTTATAGGTCCTTATCTTCTCGGAACGATCACCGGTGCCGACCTGTTTGCGGCGTTCCTCGGTGATATCGCCGGTTTCCTCCATGCGCTTGATCTCCAGGAGCTTGGAACGGAGGATCTCCATCGCCTTTTCGCGATTGGCGGACTGGCTCCGTTCCTGGCGACATGAAACAACAATACCCGACGGTTTATGTAAAATTCTGACTGCCGTTTCCACCTTATTTACATTTTGGCCTCCCGGACCTCCGGCTCGGGAGAAAGTAATTTCAAGTTCGTCCGGCCTTATATGCAATTCGCTTTCGGTGGCTTTGGCGAGGACAGCTACGGTTACGGTAGAAGTGTGGACTCTGCCGCCTTTTTCTGTTTTGGGCACTCTTTGGACCCTGTGAACGCCGGACTCGTTCCTTATTTTGGTGTAAGCCGCCGGTCCTTTAAGCTCGAACACGACGGACTTATATCCTCCGATGTTGTTCTGGTTGGAGTCGATGACGTCGAATTTCCAGCCGTTGTTTGCCGAGTATTTTTTATACATATTGAAAAGTTCCACGGCAAAAAGAGCGGCCTCGTCGCCGCCCGCACCGGCTCGTATTTCAACTATTGCCTCGTCGCTTATGTTACGAGGTTTCTGGTGTGGCTGATATTGGTAGCTCATTACTTTTTCGACTTCTTCGTCTTGGGTGCGGACCTTAAAGCGGACTTTTCGAGCTTCTTTTTGAACTTTTCGACTCTGCCCCGGGTGTCCAAGATCTTCTCCGTCCCCGTGTAAAAAGGATGGCACTTGGAGCAGATGCCCGTGGAAATCTCCGGCAACGTCGAGCCGGTGGTCCAGGTATTGCCGCAGGCGCATTTTACCTTGGCGTTGGGATAATATCGTGGATGTATATCAGGTTTCATAGTATATAGATTTTAGTATAAATTCTCGAGAAAATCAAGTCGGCCCCTACCAAATCCCCATCCCCGTCACATCTGCGCAATACGAACAAAAGGACTGAATAATATACGGAAATCACAGCGATCGCTTCGACTATAGCTGTGATTTCCTAACATTCAGCCTCTTTTGTTGCCGTATTGCTTCGAGGAGTGATGGAAGACGGGAATTTTGGCAGGAGCCCGCCCACGGTCTCTCCGAAACCCCATTTTGTTCGCATTGCGGAGTCGTGATAGAGGGGAGATTGGGGCGGGCTACTAATATTGATTTTACAAGGACTATTTGATAACATAGTTCGGGTATGGCTGAACTTAATACTATGGGGTTGCAGGTCAATCCCGAACGAAGTCGCGAGGGCTCGCAGCGCGCCTCTACTTCGTACGGGATCAATTACGAGGACATGCTCAAGGCGGGTATGCACTACGGTCGCAAAAAGACCGTTTTAAATCCGTCCATGAATCGCTATGTCTTTACTGTCAGAGACGGCATTTGCATCATAGACCTGCTTAAAACCCAGGCTCAGCTTAGGAATTCCTTGGAGTTTCTCAAAAGAACGATCAAGCCGGCATCCGGCTCGGAAGGGCTGGTCCTGTTTGTCGGGCTGACCAAGCAATCAGGGGAATCAATGAAAAAAATGGCCGAAGCCCTCAATATGCCCTATGTCATGGACAGATGGCTTGGCGGCACCCTGACGAATTTTAAGGTCATCAATGCCCGGGTTAAGAAACTTGAGGAATTGGAGAAAGACATGAAAAGCGGCGCTCTCGATAAATATACCAAGAAAGAACGCCTGATGCTCACGAAAGAAATGGATAAGATGAAGAAAAGATTCGACGGTCTGAAGAAGCTCAATCGCTTGCCCGACGCCATATTCGTATCTTCTTTGAAAGAAAGCTCATTGCCGGTCAAAGAGGCCAAAAAGATGGGCATAAAAGTTATCGGCATTGCCAATACCGACTCCGATCCGGACGAGATTGACTATGTTATTCCGGCCAATGACCGCTCCAAGAGATCGGTGGATCTTATCCTTGAGATACTCAACAAAGAAATAATCGAATAGCTGGAGCTTCGCTCCAGTTGTGAACAGAGTTCCCGCCCTGTGTGGCGTCCCAGCTTCGCTGGGGCCCTCGCCACGGCGGGAGCCCACTCCGAACATGGCAGATACCGATAAAATAAAGCAGCTGCGCGATAGCACCGGACTCTCTCTTGGTCAGATAAAGAAAGCCCTTGACGAAGCAGGCGGGGATGAAGCCAAGGCCATAGAGCTTCTCAAGGCCCAGGGTCTTGCCACAGCAGCCAAAAAATCCTCTCGGGAGGTGAAAGAGGGGATAATTGACTCTTATATTCACGCCAACAAAAAACTCGGCGCAATGGTTGAGATAATGTGCGAGACCGACTTTGTCGCCAGGAATTCCGACTTTCAGAATCTTGCCCATGATATCGCCATGCATGTAGCGGCCGCCAGGCCGGGAAATGTCGAAGAACTTCTTGCCCAGCAATTCATTAAAGACCCCGCTCTTACAGTGAAAGAATTGATTAATCAGTATATGGCTAAGTTGGGTGAGAACATACAGGTGGTCAAGTTTGAGCTATTCGAAATTTAAATCCTAAACCCTAATCTCTAAATCCTAAACAAATTCAAAATCGTTTAGAAATTAGAAATTAGAAATTAGAAATTGTTTTTAATTATTCCTCTTTTGCTGATTTTAGCTTCCGCGGTAGGGGTTTTTGTAATAGTTTGGCGCAAGATGCCTTATCTTAGAAAGCTTTCCGTAGCGGATGTTCACCCTTCTCCGGGCATTTGGGCCGACCTGTTTCCCGAACTTTCGGAAGGCCTGAACAGCACTCGTCTTAAACACTATCGGTCCATCTGGCTTTCCGAACTCGAGAAACTACTCCGGCGTTTGAGGGTCGTATCGCTGAAAATGGACAGAATGTCGGATTCTTTTATTAAGAAAATAAGAAATGTAACCCAAAAGCCCGTAGATTCAGACCAAAAGGAGGACATGAATCCTGTTAGAAGTCTCGCTCGCGCTGAAAGCGCGAGTCCGAAGGACCTCGGCGAGGCTACTTCTAACGGGATGAAAATGGAAGAGCAAAACCTGATAATCGAAATAGCCAAAAATCCCAAAAACGCTGTGCTTTACGAGGAATTGGGCGATCTGTATTCTGAGGCGGGGGATTATAAGGA
Organism: uncultured Candidatus Saccharibacteria bacterium; assembly: GCA_964521925.1. Classification (GTDB taxonomy): domain Bacteria; phylum Patescibacteriota; class Minisyncoccia; order 2-02-FULL-40-12; family GWA2-44-9; genus JACPAB01. Next base: position 8,340 of record CAZFTW010000013.1, read on the forward strand.
CGCCAAGGAATCGTATGAGGCGGCGATAGAACTGAACTCAAACAACGAGGAGTTAAAGAAAAAACTCTCTTCAGCGCTCGAAAAATTAAACAAACCAGAAGGTTCTCAAAGTTAAATTTTTGTGGTAAAATAAAGTGTACGTTGCCGGGGTAGCTTAATGGTAAAGCAGCGCTTTTGTAAAGCGAAGATTTTGGAGGTTCAAGTCCTCTCCCCGGCTCAGAGATTTTTAAATATTATTTTTATAAAGGTATCCTACGAGCCATTTATAAAAACAAAGAATGAACATGAAGAGTGATTTTGTATTAAAATTTATCAAGGGAGTCATAAAGACAGGAAAAGAAATGCGCGATATTTATAATTGGGAAATTCGCTATGCTCGGCCGGCTCTTTATCGAAAAAATTTTTCTACAGTCAAAGAAGACCAGAAAAAAGCGTATCACGGTTTTAAAAACTTAGAACGTCGTGGCATTATCAAAAACGTTGACGATGACAGATTTAAATTTACGGCAGAAGGGAGAATTTGGCTCAGGTCTTCTTTGCTCAGATACTATAAAGACCTGGGCATCAAATGGGATAAAAAATGGAGAGTGGTAATTTTTGACATACCTCAAGAACTTCATAATAAACGGAATCGGTTCAGAAAGAGGTTGAAATTATTAGGGTTCTACAGGATTCAAAAAAGTGTGTTTGCTTTTCCTTACCCTTGCGAAAATGAACTGGCGGAATACTGTGGCGACCTTAACATTTCAGAGTACGTTAATATTATTAATGCCGATGATTTAGGGGATGTGAGTGAAGAAGTGAAAAAAGTTTTTAACATATAATTTTTTATAAAGGTATCCTACGAGCCACTTATAAAAACATAAAACTCGAGTTAAGTTATTGATTTTATGTGTGTTTATGGGGTATAATGTAACTAAACAATAAGGGGCAGTTGGGTGAGTAGCAAAACCAGCACGCTGTAAACGTGCCGACCGTTGGTCTTCGGGGGTGCAAGTCCCTCACTGCCCACAAAATGTTTAAAGAAACAAAACGCAGGTCTGTTATTAAAAGTATCGTCTGGCGGGTTGTTGCCACTTTTTTGACTTGGGGTGTAATATATTTTTTTAACGGCAGTGCGGGCGATTCATTAAAGATTACTCTTTGGGCTGCTGGGTTGAGTATGGTTGCATACTACATTCACGAAAGAATTTGGAATAAAGTAAGATGGGGTAAGGTAAATGATTAAAAAACAGGATTCAAAATACGTGGTCGTAGCCGAAAGCGGAAGGAAGATGGGGACTTATAGCACGAAGAAAGAAGCCGAGAAGAGGTTGAGGCAAATTGAGTTTTTTAAGCACTTAAAATCCAGTCCTAAATTAAGGGCCGGATTAAAAAAGAAAAGTTTGCTAAAATAACATTCCAACATTCTTGAGAATGTTGGAATGTTATTAGAGAACACGGCAAAAAGATATAACTAAACGCCCCAGTCAACTGGGGCGTTTAGTTATTGGAGTATCTTTACGACTGCGCTCGAACTCACTTTATCAAAAATTCTTGACTTTCGGAAGCCCGCCGCCAGCCGCCGCAAAGCGGCGGCCTGCCTCGCAGAAAAACTTTCTTTACAGTTCCGATTTGCGCGCGCCACCAAAAAATTCTTCTAAAAGGAAAAGAAAGTTTTTCTGCTCGGCTCTGTTCTACGAACAGGGCGGCGGGGCTTCGCTTCGGCTCGGGCGGCGGCAAAAAGAAAAAAGGGTGTGGGGAAAATGAATTTTGCCGCCGCCCTCGCGCTTCCGTTTTGAGGAAAGCGGAATTTGCTTAAACTATCAAAAAATCGTATTATTTAAATGATAATATGAGATGGAATATTTTTGAAAAACCAAGGGAAGAGCCAATTCCGCCGCCTCCACCGCAAGAAGAAATGACAGAACCTCACAAACCATCAAAGGACTTAAAACAAGGCCCTGATACTTTTCGTGAGCAAACAAAAGAAAAAACTGAATTCAAAGACCCGAGTATAGACCTTGTTTTTGAAAGTCCAGAAATTGACTCCTACACAAGAATTAATTACTCAATTCCAGAGTACGAAGGCCGAGAGTTAAGACCTGGCCGCCGACTGATGTTCGAAATTCCGGAAGAATTTAAAAAGCGAATAATTCGCGATGTAATTTTACGCCATAGAAAAAGTTCAAAGTATGCGGTAAATATCGGTTCTGACGGATATGACCCAAACGGCGCATATAGTCGAGTAGAATTGCATAATAGCGATACTGGACAATGGACGAGCTGGAAAGATCCGGCAGGCTACAGAACCGATAAGTTTGCCGAACCTCGCGGAGCCGAAAATCCGGAGGAAGAAGTTTTGCATGACTGGATAGCTACAGTTGGACCAATTTCAGCAGACGCTGTACGCGTAACTAATGTTGGCGAGAATCCAGATCTTAGTATCTCTAATGTTCACGGATTGGAAGTGGTATTTTATCCCGAATTCAAATCAATTGATTTCAAAGAACAAATATACACTATTGGAACTAAATTTGTTGATTTAGATAAGAACGAGCTTCTGCCGGAGTATGGTGCCGGGGAATTCAACGAAGGAAGGTATGCTGGGGCAATTGCGCTCAATCGGTCAGCACCGACACTGTTTGAATTAGGTAAGGACCCTGGGCCAGAAGCTCAAACAGAAAATGGAAGGCTAATTATAAAACTTGAATCAGGGAGAGAATTGTTAAATGTGGAAATTGCCGTTGGCGATACCGAACACTTGGATCATAGAAATCCGGAAACATACCGCAATACCCGTTTGGGGTGGGCAAAACTTTGGGTGGGGGTCAGGAGAGCCAAAACCAGCAATACCGAATGGTTTATAAAAAATGCCAATATCCCACCACAGGGCGTAATTGCTGGCGGTCCTCATTTAGAAAATTCTAAAGTAGAACCAGGCGACGAATTAATTATAGAATCTCGAGCAGACGCCTCATATGTCATGGGTTGGAGATTAGCTTATAAATAAATTTTATGTTTGAAAGATTTACTGAACCAAAACCGATAGAATCCAAAGAGACTACCGTAAAGCGTCTAGCAAGAGAAATGCTGGAAAGATTTCGCACGAGATTTAAAAAGGAAGAAAAGGTTGAGAACATTGAAGAATCGACCTCTTTACCAGAACCCGTTATTACCGAAGATGTCGGAGTTGCAGCCGAAGAAAAGCCAGAAGCTATACCCGAACCGCAGGAAATTGAAAAAACTGAAGCAGGAGAACTCTCGGAACCAAAAGCAAAAGAGGAACAAGGACCTGTTAAAAAAGAAAGGGAGAGAAAAACAGATAGGGGTACCTTTGAGTCTGTCGCCACAAATAATTATTTTGAAGGTTGGGACGAAGATATAGAACTTGACGCCAACCCCGAAATCAAAGAACAAATCAGACAAAATATCATACAAGCAGAAAAAGCAAATCAGGAAAGATATGAACATGCTGCTGCGGATTTAGGTATTTCGGTTGAAGAGTTCAAAGCAAGATTGCAGGCAAAAATTGAAGATATGGTAGAACGCGCAAATTTTTTCAGGGCAACCCAATTTGGAGTTTTGGATAAAATAATGAATGTAGATGGCCGATGGAAGAGCCAATTTGAAACAGGCACAAGCCAAGGATGTCTTGATCCACGATATAGAGCAGCAAGAGAAATGAGGATGTTTGGTTTCAACAAAACCAAAGATTTGGAGATGCCAACCGCTACATACGACGCAAATGTTCCAGAAGAATCTTTGACGGCGAATAAAGAAAGAAGGCCAATCTATGGATATTTTTCAGACGAAGAACACGGAGCAATTAATTATCAAGGCAAAATACCTCCTCCTACCAATGTATCTCAATACGGAACTGTTAATTTTAAAATGAAAAAAGAAAGAGCATTGCGAAAATCCACTATTACTTTTCATGATAGCCTTGGAGCCGACGATTGGCCACCTACACCAGCCGCAAAACCGCACTTCACAAGTTTCCGTCTTAGCTACTCTGGTGGTAGAATATTAAATGAGTTAAAAGGTCCCAGCATTGCAAACTGGAATGAGAGCTACACGGAAGTTCAATATCATGGCGGTCTGACGATGGATGATGTTGAGTCAATTCATGTATCAACCCATAACGGTGTCTATCCGGAAGATATTAAAGAAATTCGCAGGATTTTCAAAGAATATAAAAAGCAACATCCGGAATCAACAGTTCAATTGATCGAATTTTAATTTATGAATCAAATTTACCCCGTAGCAAAATTAGGATACCAAATTCTTATTATTAATAAGGACGATTTACCTTTTGTGGGCAAAGAAAGAGCCCTCGAAGTTAAATGTATAAAAGTGGATTTAAAACACAAAGTAATCGATCCTCTCATTGAGTTAGAAAAACATCTCAAATTTAATCCATGGGAAGAAATACCTGACAAAGAAAGAGAGATGATACTACAAGAATTGGGTTCAAAATTTTCCGATGAAGAAATTTTAGAAAAGATAATGGAGCCGTTGGCTGGAAGTTTGATAAAATCCTCTGAATAGCAAATTCCGCTTTCCTCAAAACGGAAGCGCGAGGGCGGCGGCAAAATTCATTTTCCCCACACCCTTTTTTCTTTTTGCCGCCGCCCGAGCCGAAGCGAAGCCCCGCCGCCCTGTTCGTAGAACAGAGCCGAGCAGAAAAACTTTCTTTTCCTTTTAGAAGAATTTTTTGGTGGCGCGCGCAAATCGGAACTGTAAAGAAAGTTTTTCTGCGAGGCAGGCCGCCGCTTTGCGGCGGCTGGCGGCGGGCTTCCGAAAGTCAAGAATTTTTGATAAAGTGAGTTCGAGCGCAGTCGTAAAGATACTCCAGAATTAGACTTTCCGATTTTTGACCGACGAATCGGTGGGCGGCACGAAGT
>CAZFTW010000014.1:0-5041 GCA_964521925.1 uncultured Candidatus Saccharibacteria bacterium
GACAGGAATACTATTCTCAATGGGACAAAGGTTCTCAAACAATCAACGATACTTACGAAAGAACAAAGTGGATTTCTCAACGTTCTCATAATGCGGATGTTACCGGCGGTACACCAACAGGTGCTAACTTTGTGGTGGATGACGCGACTACACAGGGACAAGCGCAATCTTTTAAACCTCTTACGGGTCAGGGAATAACCGAGAAACTCACTGAAGCAAGGTTTAAAATCAAGATCGGTGGAGGTACTCCCACTGGCACGCTCTATTGTGAGTTGTACGACTCCGACGATGCCGCATCCCAGCTAGCCGAGCCTACTGGGTCGGCATTAGCCCGTTCGGAACCTGTCCTGGCCAGTGCCATTACCTCTACTTATGAGACGGTTATATTCAGATTCAACCGATTCAATCCTAATAGTGGCGCTGACCAAATAGCCGGATTAAATTTGACAAACGCTGAATACTTTATTGCGCTGTTCAACGCTGAAGGTACAGCCAGCAACTTCTTCCATGTTCAGGGAGCATCCACCGACCAGGACACTACTATGAACCAAGCCAGCTTTAATGGCACGTTATGGACAGCCGTGGCTACTAACGACCTGGGACTAACAGTTAAGTCATCTCCTCAAATCCACGATGTACCGGGAGAAATCTTCCAAGGAATCAACATAGAAGTCGGTTTTGATGGAGAGGCAGGAGTAGGTGTTGTGGAAGACGACATCTGTATGTGGGGAACAAGAGTGGTTTATGACACTTTATCAGGAGTGTTTCGTGCAGGAGAGTTAGTCACCTTTAAAACAGGAAGCACTCTCAAAAGCGGTGGTACGATTCTTTACAATGACGGAGTAGATGAGTTAATTGTCGCGCTGGACACAACGGGAGCGTCAGTTCTTACCGACAATGATACGATCACAGGTCTTACTTCCGGGGCTACGGCCTTGATTGCCGTAACCATTGCAGACCAAGACAAAGGCGGCGGTACCGGAATCATTCTTGCCAAAGACGACAACGGTACTACCGGTGAACTTTATCTTCAAGTTCTCTCTGGAGTTAATCCTGTTAATGATAATGTAATTAGAACTGATGATGTCACGGCAGACCCACTCCTCGATTTTGTAGTGGCTACAACAACCCTCAACACACGAACCGTAATTCCTGAATTCTTAGGCACTTCTACGGGAAGCAACATTATTGGCGCGTACGGAATTGGTTTCCAAGTAGCAGATGTTGGATCTTCCGACCGCTTTACCTCGCTTGATAACACTTCAAGAGTTCCTCCTAACAACGTTCTCTTCACGGTATCGGGACTTGTTGCAGGCGAAGACAGAGTTTTGGTAGGCCCGCGAACAGGAACAACTCTTAATAGAGCGCAGCTTGCAACCGATGTAACGCTGTCTACTGCTACCGAAACCACGATTCAATGTTCTACTGCTGTTCCCACTGAAACACCTAGCAGTGGAACTCTACGCGTGAAGTTGAACTCGGGTATTTATAAACGTATTAGATATCAGTCTAATTCGGTTAATGACTATACAATTTTGGCCGATGACACCTTCGTTGATGCCAATGTGACTGTAGCAACGGATAATGTAACTCTTACCGCGCATAACTATGTGACTTTAGACAAAGTCCGGCTATCAACGACTGGCGTGCTTCCAGGTGGTCTTAGCGCGGCTACGGATTACTATATTATCAATGTGGATGCAAATACAGTTCGGTTTGCCAGTAGTGTAGCGAATGCTATCGCAGGAACACAAATTGACATTACTTCTGCGGCAGGCGGCGGTACGCATACCGTAGAAGTTCAGGACTTTGAGGATTTCGTTGCTGACCCCGCGACTCAACCAAAAGATGTGTTCCTTGCTTACATTGATACCCTAGCTCGCGCAACAACTGAAACTTTCACGGCGGTTTATACAGCCAATAGAGATCTCTTCGTACGAGTAAGAGATGGCGGTGGAACGCCAATTAAGACCTTTGAGGCGACCTCCGCCCAATTCTTAAGTACGGCGCAAACCGTAGCCGCCACAAGAACTTCAGACGCGTAGTTTTTCATTCTCACTTTTTAATTTTATTAAAGTTATCCACACCTCTCTAAACTTGTGTTTTTTCGGAATACCAAGTATAATTGAACTGGAGGTAACACCCATGGTATCCTCCAGTTCACATATGCAAAAAGCGGATATAATAAATATTTTAAGAGCGAACAGCACGGTCTTCACATTCAAGGAGATTCTTTTGGCGTCCGAAGGAACAAACCCATCGTTACTAAAAAGAAGGTTGAGTTACTATGTCAAAAAAGGTGAATTATACTCAATCCGAAGAGGATTCTATGCTAAGGACAAAAACTACGATAAGCTCGAATTGGCAACCAAAATTTACACTCCTTCCTATGTAAGTTTTGAGACGGTTTTAAGACAGGCCGGAATGATATTTCAGTATTACGAGAGAATTTTTGCCGCTTCATATATCACTCGAGAGATTGTTGCTGATAATCAGACCTATGAATACAGAAGAGTAAAAGACGCTATCTTGACCAATTCTGCCGGTATAGAAAAGAGAGAATATTATTCCATTGCTTCTCCTGAACGCGCATTTCTCGATGTGTTATATATCAATAAAGATTATTATTTTGACAACTTGCGTTCTTTAAATTGGAATAAGGTGTTTGAATTACTTCCCATCTACGCAAATAAACGAATGGGAAAAGTTGTAAATAAAATATTCAATGGCGCTCAACATCACAATCCATAAAAATATCATGATTAAGATATTGAAAGATATCTACTCCGATGCTACCATTGGCCCAATTTTAGCTTTCAAGGGTGGGACGGCGGCATATTTATTTTATGGACTCAATCGTTTTTCGGTGGACTTAGATTTTGACCTCTTGGATGCCGAAAAAGAAGATTATGTCTTTGAAAGAGTTAAAAATATTTTAGAGAAATACGGCATATTGAAAGAAGTGGGCAAGAAAAGATTTAATCTGTTTTATGTGCTCTCATATTCTGAAAAAATTCAAGGAGGACAGAATATTAAGCTTGAAATAAATCGGAGGGATTTTAATTCTAAATATGATGTAAGGTCGTATCTAGGTATTCCTATGAAAGTAATGATCCGGGGAGATATAGCGGCTCACAAGATGGTTGCGATGTTTGAGAGATTTGGCACTACGAATCGCGACATCTTCGATGTTTGGTTTTTCTTGCAGAATGATTGGCCAGTCAACAAAGAGATTATAGAAAAACGAACCGGCATGTTGTTTAAGAAATTTTTAGAAAAATGTATTGATCTGCTTGAAAAGATGGATAACAGCAACATATTATCTGGAATGGGGGAACTTTTAGATGAAAAACAAAAAGATTGGGCAAGGGCAAAATTGAGAGATGAAGCGATATTTCAGCTGAAATTAAAATTAGAATAAGTTGAGCGCGACTTCTAATGAGATTTACATTTTCCATTTATAACTATTTGGCATTGATTTAAATTTTTTGGTAAAATAAAAGTATGGAATCTATCATTATTCAGCCTTTTGCCAGCCGATTTGAAACTCCGCGAGTTCGGATTAGCCGGGAAGCTTTTGAAAACTCCGGCATAGAGATCTTCGGCACCGAACGAATTCCCTTTGCCGACCGAACCGGTCCGGTTTTCGCCAAAAATTTGGTCTGTTTGCTGGCGGCTAGAGTACAGGAGCTCCAAAAGTATGGGAAGTCTTTCCCGAACGGGATTCATATCTACGAACTGGGAGCCGGTACCGGCCTCCTAGCGAAGCGGGTTTTGGACCTGCTCAAAAATAATCACCCTGAAATCTACCGCAAAACCGTTCTTCACCTCTCGGATATCTCCAAACAAATGGTTGCCCAGCTAAAAGCGCTGGAAGCGTTTAAAGAGCACCGGGGCCATGTTTCCTTTGAGGTAATCGACGCCACTAAACCTAAATTTAAATTCAAGCCATTGCTGGTTTACTTTACCAACCTCATTGACTCTATTCCCTACCAGCGCAATATCCTTATAAAAGACGGGCAAGTTTTTGAAGTTCAAACCCAAACTTCTCTTAAAGAAAACGCGCAAATAATAGATGCCGCTTTCTACCCGCCAAAAATTCTTGAGCAGAAAGAAATTTCCGATCTTGTCTCCTCTTCTAACCCAACCCGCCGATTGATCCTCGCTCCCCAGATTCTGACTGTTTTGGAAGAAAAATCTAAATTTGTGCCCAGTGCTGAATCAGTAAATATATGCCAAGAGGAACGCGAAGATCTTAAAAAATTAGCCAAATCCAAAGTTCAATCCCAGCCGCTTGTTTTTAATTACAGTTTTCCGGCCCGAACCGCGATTCGGGAAATAATCCAAGGATTGGATAACGGGGGTTTTATCTTTTTCTCGGACTTCGGCATTGCCACGATGGAACGCGAGCAGGTTTTACATATAGAATGCGGGTTGCTGATCTTCTTTTCCGTGAACTTTCCTTCTCTCAAGCAACTGGCCGAAACGGCGGAAAAAACCTGCTACCTAACCGCAAATCCGCCGGGTTATCCGCAGGAAATGCTGATTGACACTTCCGCCAATGATACAGAACTGGGAAATCTTTTTGAAAAGAAGTCCGTGGACGAGACGCCAACGCGCGTCCAGAATTTTCTGGAGGAGGCAAAAAAGATTATTTTCGAAAGCCGGGAGGAAGAAGGCCTGAAGTCGGAAAAGATCCGCGGACTTTACCGGTCTCTGCCTGCGGAAGCGAAAGTAGATTTTCTTCTGCTGAATAACCTGGCGCTGTTTCTAACCCAGGCCGGCCTCTATCAAGAAGCCGATTTCTACGCCGATGTGCTTCCCGAAAACTACGGCCACGGAGTCGGAGCGATTTATTATTTGGTCAAAGGAAAAGTTAAGCAAGCCGAGGGAAAATTGCAAGAAGCCGAAGAGTTCTTTCAAAAAGCCGCCGCGGCGGAGGGTTGGAGAATCCTGTTGCCCTACATATATTTAGGGGAGCTCTATTGGCGGCAAAAACGATACCGCGAGTATATAGATGTGACCAAGAAATATCTTAAAA
>CAZFTW010000014.1:5051-12391 GCA_964521925.1 uncultured Candidatus Saccharibacteria bacterium
AAAAATATCCGGAAGCGGGGGCATTTGAGAGGAATGGTCTCAATCGGGGCGGCGCAGGAAAAACTTTTTGGGTCGGAAGCCGCCCGCCCAACTTTAAAAATGGCGGCGGCGCTCGGCCGAAAATTAAAAACTATCTCCAATTCGGAAAAAGAAGCCCTGAAACAAGCGGAGCAGTGGTTGGAAGATGACCGTCATTGCACTCCGGGCGCCATTTTTGTAAACCCCGTTAGAAACGCTGTATCCAACGGGGTAAATTTAAACTAAATTATGCCAGGCACATTTAGCAACGATATGACACTGATCGAGGATGCCGAGGTCTTGACGGACTATTCGCTTATAGGCGCGCTCAAAACGGCGCGCACGTTAAACGACGACTACAAGATTGAGGGAGTGAATGCGACCACCTTCGGGGTATCATCCGGGACCGGAGTGGGGACGATTGAAAACCTCGCCATCGTTCCGGGCGCGCCGGTGAACTTCAGCGCCAGCGCCGCTCATATGTTCCAGTGGATCAAGGGGTTCGCTTGGCCCTCCGCCGCAAACCACGCGGACGGGGGTCTAAGAATCTCCATCTCGTCGGACGCGCCTCCCACGGCCGTCCGGTCAGTACTGAAGGCGACCGTCACGGCCGGAGGCACGGGCTACACTCTCAACGATGAGCTGACGCTGGTCGGCGGGACGCAAACGCAGGCGGCCATTCTGACCGTCACGGCCGTCAGCGCCGGCGCGGTAACCGCTGAGGACGAAAAAGACAAAACGGACAAAAATTAGAGGTCGATACTATTAAATAAATAATAAATTAACTAATAAATATTATGTTTGGACTAGGAACTACTGAACTAATTACTGTGGCCGCTATCCTTGTTTTGCTTTTTGGCTCAAAAAAGATCGCGGATCTTGCTCGCAGTGTCGCGGAGGCTGTTAAAATCCTCAGGGGCAGTTTTTCAGATGAGGACAAAAAGGACAAAGACCGATAAAACAGCTAAAATTGGGTATGAAGAGCTGGAAGCGTATTACTTTAGTAGTTTTTGTTTTGATTGGAGGCACTATGTCTTTTGGTTATTGGTCTATCAGTCAATTTGACAGCGCGCTTGATGATTTAAGCGCTTCATATTTCACAAACTCTCATTCAGTTTACCCCGTTAGAGACAACGCCTCTAACGGGGTTTATCCGTCTTCCTCGGAATTAGCTTCTACTTCTCTAGAAATTTCTCCAGAAGTATCCGGGGAACTTACCGCGTCTACCGGCTCGGAATTAGCTTCTATTTCACTATCCTTCACCTTCCCCCCAAAAAGGGATAAGGTTTATATCGGCTGTACTTACCCAATTTCTTGGCAGTCTTCTACAACGATAAATTCGTTGGAAACCGCTCTTGTTGATGCCGGCGCGAGAAAGGCCATTGAGCCGAAAATAAGCGGTTTGGCAAAAGAAAATACTATAGAAAAAGGATCACAAAACCTAAATTGGAAAGTAGGTTTTTCCGTCTGGCCGGGAGCATACTACATTAAGGTCTCAAAGATAAATGACATTGAAGCAGAATTCAGAAGCAAGGTCTTTCAAATAAACCAAATGCCAAAAGGAACTGATTGTGGACAATAATCGGGCGAAGGGCCCGATTTAATGTTAGAATTATTGTATGAAGGAGGGGAGGATGCAGAAAATATTTTTATTTCTCGGTTTTTCTATTTTTCTGATTTTTGGCGCCAGAGCGGCGAATGCCGCGACTCTTTATTTCAGCCCATCATCCGGTAATTTTTCTGTTGGGAATATTCTCACGGTTAATATTCTGGTCAATACAGAGAATGCTGATATTAATAACGCGGAAGCTACCGTAAATTTTCCCAGCGGTCTTTTAGAGATTGTTTCAATTAGTAAATCGGGGTCAATATTTACTTTATGGGTAGAAGATCCGACTTTTTCAAATAACGCCGGCACTCTATCTTTTAATGGAGGATTGCCGACTCCGGGTTTTAATAGTACTAACGGCAAAATTCTTAGCGCGGTTTTCAGGGTCAAAAGAGCTGGTTCGGCGACTGTTGCTTTTTCTTCACCTGCAGTTCGAGCCAATGATGGTTACGGAACTAATGTTTTTAGGGTCGGCGCCCAAGCCCAGTTTAATTTAATTTCTGAAGAAAGACCGACGCCACCGCCTACTGAAGAAGCTTCGCCGGTAGCCACTTCAATTCCAAGACCGGTAATCAGATCTACCACTCATCCCGATGAAGATAAGTGGTATTCCAATAATAATCCCTTATTCAAATGGGATGTGCCGGCCGGTGTGACCGAGGTCTTGTTAGTTTTGAACAGGAGTGCGGGCTCTGTGCCGTTTGTCAGTTATACTCCGCCCATATCTGAAAGGACTCTGGAGGACTTGGCAGAAGGGACATGGTATTTCAACGCAAGGTTTAGGACCGCCGCCGGCCTCGGTCCGATTTCTTCGTTTAGAGTCAACATTGACACTCAACCGCCAACGGCTTTCGGTATTTCTCGTTTAGATACAAGCGATCTCACTAATCCTCGGCCGGTATTATTATTTGAAAGTTCGGATGCGACATCGGGTATAGATAGGTACGAAATAAAAGTTGGAGAAGGGGAGTGGGTTAGAATAGAACCGGCTCTTGCCGGTAGGGCTTACGCGATTCCGCTACAAAAATACGGCAATTATGCCGTTGAAATAAAAGCGCTTGACAAAGCCGGCAATTTCACTTCAGCAAAGATCGATGTTCAGATAGAGCCGATAAAAGCGTCGGTAATCACGGAAATAACGAAAGAAGCCGGAAAAGGAAAGCCGGTAACCGTGAAGGGAACGGCGGAGCCGGAGAGAAAAATAATAATAGAGTTTGTCCGAAACGGCAACGGTTTCATTAATTTAGTGCCGAGAGCGAATACTCAACAACTGGACGCAGACCACTTTATTTATGAAACAACGGCCGATGAGAACGGCAACTGGGCAATAACAATCACGGATTTGCCAACAGGCAGATACAAAGTTGCTGCCAGGGCGCAAGATGAACGCCAAGCGATATCAGAGATGTCAAATGAGATAGAGACCAGAGTTAAGGGTGGGTTCTGGGATCTCATCTTCAGTATATTTGACTGGTTCGTCAATGTGTTGAGCGGCAAAGGGTTATTTATAGCATTTCTTGCGGTATCGGTAGGGCTTCTACTTGCTTTGACAGAATTGATAAAAGTTCACGCCGGCAAAAATATCAAAAAATTATTAGGCCTGATATTGGTTAAAATAGTAAGAAATAAATCTATTAAAAAAGTTGGGCATATTATAAAAGATATGGAAGATGAACTGGAATATTTAAAGCGCATAGAAAAACGCCGCTTCCTCAACACGGAAGAAAAATATCTAAAGAGCAAGATATCGGCATACCTAAAGATGCTGAAGCATATAGACAAAGAGATACATAATAAAGAATAAGGCCGGCCTCTATAAAAATTAGTATTGACATGATATGTATAAATATTGTGTAATAAATTCGAGGCGGGGCAGGGGACAGCGACTTTTTAAGGGGGCCGTCTTAATAACGATTTTTGTTGCAGTGTTCATAATGTCGGGAGTTAACGCGAAGGTGTTTGCTTATCCTTCCGGTGAGCCGGGGACTCAAACAAATTTGAATTTGGATTCTGCCCAAGATCTGTTGAATGTTTCGCAAACCGTGAATGAAATGGTCGGGGAAGTCGTCAAGGGCCTGACGCCGACCGGAGTCATTAATATAAACACCGACATACCCATACTGAACAACCCTTTGGGTGGTTTCAATAACACCAAGGCCCTTGATACCGGCAATTTTGACTTTAAGCAGTTCTTAAGCCCTACGGGCGTCTCAAGCAACGATCTGGTCGGCATCTTGAAAGCGGTGGCGGTGTTATCGATAAAGATATTCATTACAGTGCTTCAGGTGGTCTGGGAGATAGTCCAAGGTCTTAGGGGGGCCTTTGCCAGTTGAGCCGGCTTCGCAAGGATAATATGTCGCATAACTGACAATGTGCGAAGTGGTATGTTGGTCTTATTCTAACTCCCCCACCTAAAATTTTTACTCCTGTTAGATTTATAATCCAACATTTTATTCCTTAAATTCATCAGTTTTTCCTCGTCTTCTTTGGGGAGTTCCTTTTTAACAAAACCTCGGATACCTGTTTTTATGTTTAGGACACCATTTTTATGCTTATTTAGTATTTCTACTGCCTGACTCCATAAGTCAAAATCAGCAGCCTTTTTAGCTCTAAGTTCATGTTGTTTAAAGAATGGAACTATTTTTTCTGCTAAATCTTTAGTGTTTTGTATCGAATATCTTACCTGTGCCCCGTTATTGGCGTGGGTTATTGAACCACAGCCAAGCTCGTCTTTAATTAGTTCCAGTATTTGAATGTCATCTGATCTCAGAACGATTGCAAATTCAACTCCCCAATAAAAATATTCACGAAGTTTTTTATTTCCAAGATTTTGTTTCCTATCTTTTCTAAACTTCAAAGCAAAACAACCTTCACCATCCACAAAACCGGCAATGTAGTCACCCGATAGTTTTAAGTTTTTGTTCATACCAAAACTTTAGCATAACGTCGCACAAAAAGAAACAACGAAAAGTGGATAAGTTTTGCTTTTACCTGTAAAATTTAAAAATTATGTCACCACGTCTTATACTCGATATTGAGACCGTCGGTGTCGAGTTCGACTCTTTGGACGAAAAATCCCAGGAACTGCTTTTACGCTTTGCTGAAACCCCCGAAGACATCCAGGCCGTCAAAGAAGGTCTGGGCTTCTCTCCCCTAACCGGAGAGGTGGTGGCCATCGGCATAATGAATCCGGACACCGAAAAGGGCGCCGTTTATTTTAATTCGCAGGGAAAACACAAAGAAACGGTCGAAGAAGATGCCCAATATATCCCTTGCGCCGATGAAAAAGAGATACTACAGAAGTTCTGGGACGTTGTTTCCCACTACAATCAATTCATTACTTTCAATGGAAGGACTTTTGACTGCCCCTATATTCTGGTCCGTTCGGCAATCCACAAAGTCAAACCCACCAAGAACCTGATGCCGAACAGGTATTATGACGACCACATAGACCTTCTGGACAGGTTCACATTCTTCGGCGCCGTCCGCAGGAAAGGCGCTCTCCATATCTGGTGCCAGGCCTTCGGCATTGAAAGTCCAAAGTCCAAAGGCGTGACCGGCGAGGACGTCGCCAAGCTGTTTAAAGACAAAGAAGCCCTTGAAATTGCCAAATATTGTTTTGATGACCTTAAGGCCACCAAGAATCTTTACGATTATTGGGCCAAATATATAAACATAAGATAATGTGGTATTCGAATGTAGAAAATTTCAAGAACGTCCCGATTTCTTTTGCGTAAAACGCAACTAAGAAATCGAGGATCCTCGATTCACTAATCACGCTTTGCGTGAAGTGAATCGGGACAAACGGCTATGTGGTACAGTAATACAGAAAACTTCAAAGATGCAAATGGGTATACTATTGACGGCATTTGGTATCCGCGTGTTACGGCGATAGTTTCCATCAAGGCCAAACCGGCTTTGTATATGTATTATGCCGGACTGCCTGATTTTAAGACCGGAGAAGCCATCAAGAACAAATCGGCCGAAGAAGGCACCCTGCTTCATGAGACCGTCGAGGCGATATTAAGAAAAGACCCCGTGGTCATCCCCGATACGGTCAAACCCGCAGTGACCGCGTTCATGGATTTTTACAATAAGAACGAGGTTATCGCCCATAAGATCGAAGAGAGGGTCGTTTCAAAGAAACACCACTTCGCTGGAACAATGGACGTGCTGGCAGAACTTAACGGTGTCCTGGGGGTGTTGGATATCAAGACCTCGGTTGCCATCTACCGCGACTACAGCATGCAGACCTCGGCTTATATCGAGGCCTTGAAAGAAGACCCGACCCTGCCTCCCCTGACCCGCTGGATACTGCGGCTTGACCAGTCCCGTCATTGTTTAAAATGTCCCGCGACAGTGCGCGACAAAGGCGGTCGCGAAAAGATACGCGGTGAAAAAGCAAAATGCGAGCACGAATGGGGTCCGATGCAGGGCGAAGTGGAGTTGAAAGAGCTGAATACTTTTGAAAGCGATATCAAGGCCTTTTTAGCGTGTAAGGACTTATGGACTTGGGAGAATGAGTACTGGTTAAAAAAGATCGGGAATGGTCCCGATTTTTCCCACGCAAAGCGTGGTTGAAAAATCGAGGATCCTCGATTTCTTAATCAAATCGAAGATTTGAAAGAAATCGGGAGAAAACGAATATTGGCTCGGTAAAATAAAGAGAGAACAAGCTGCGCCGTTTTAATTACAATTCCCCGCTTTGGTGTATCCGGCCGCTATGGCTGCCGCCTCATCGGCGAACCACATCTTGTTCTCTTCTTTTATTCTCTTGGCTCCGGAGCACCAGGTGAAGTGGTATTTGTCGGAGTTTTTCGAAACGACAACCCTTTTGTCCAAGACGGGAGCAGTCGTAGTTTTCACGCCGGTCTTTTTGGCGCCTGTCGCGCTGTAAACGTCGGCTTTCTGGTCCTGGCCATCGGTTATTGTTATCGGGGTCTTTTTGAGAGCTCCTATCCTGCCGAGGTTATAGCTGATGAAGGAGATCAGAACTATGCAAAAAAGCAGAAAAATGTCTTTCTGGTGCACCTTGACCCAATCCCCTATTTTTGATACTATATTCATGCTTTATAGATATTATTTAGAATAAAATATGGCACATACAAAGGCAATTGGATCTACGCAGCTCGGCAGAGATTCCCAGCCAAAATACTTAGGCGTTAAGTTATCCGACGGCCAGGTTGCCAAACCGGGCAGTATTATCATCCGCCAAAGAGGGACCAAGTTCGCCCCCGGAAAGGGCGTCCGTATCGGCTCCGATGACACTATCTACGCGATTGTTGCCGGGAAGATAAAATTCACCACCAAGAAACAGAAGAAGTTCGATGGGTCTAGGCGGCTTGTGAAGATCGTCAACGTGGTTGCCCACTAAATAATCGCTCACCCCTCCCCATAACCGCTTTTAAAGCGAGCGGCACGATATTTCCCAGCCCGTTCCGATTGCTCCTGCGGCAATCTCCACTTGTCCTCGCGACGACTGGTTTCTCGCAGTCTCGACTAAGTTAACCGCGTAGCAAACTTAGAGATAGTGTAGCCTTCAGTTCCAAGTGGCACACTCTGCCTGACTGCTCAAAACACCAAGCCAGTCTGCTGCGGGTCTGGGAAATACCATGCCACCTCGCCTTAATAAGCAAAGTCCAAGTATATCCACAAGCGAAGCTCCCGGCCATATCCCTATCATTCAGCACTCCTGGAGCGATACGGTAACATA
>CAZFTW010000015.1:0-5177 GCA_964521925.1 uncultured Candidatus Saccharibacteria bacterium
GGCGGTGCACTCGCATTTTAGTTTATCCGAAAAAGACCAGACCGAAAGAATTATCCGGGCGATGGAAAACCCGAACGTGGACATAATTTTCCACCCGACCGGGCGGGTCATTCAAAGACGCGATGCTTACAAGCTTGATATGGGTAAGATATTGAAAGCCGCCAAGCGCACCAAGACGGTTTTGGAAATAGACGCTTTCCCAGACCGCTCCGACTTGAAAGACGAATATATACGAAAAGCGGTTGATATGGGTTTAAAATTATCCATAGACACCGATGCCCATTCGGTTCAGCACTTCCAATATCTTGAGTACGGCATCGCCCAAGCAAGACGCGGCTGGGCAGAGGCCAAAGATATAATAAACACCCGCTCCTGGCGGGAGATGTTAAAGCTTTTAAAGTAGTCAAAAACCCCTCGCTTGCGCTCGGGGTTTGGAAACTTTAGTCCTTCGGAAGATTGTCCCAGTCAATGTTGTTCAGCATCGCTTCAGCCGCTCTTGCTCCGGAGTTATTGGCCTCGTTTTCACGGGCAATTCTTATCTTCTCAAAGATATCTTCTTCCACGAAGATGGGGCAGTGCTCCAGGACCGCCACCACCAGCGCGTCGGTCACGTGGATGTCAACTGGAACAGTCTTCCCGCTCCGCTCGTCTTTCAGGAAAATATGAGAGCGGTATACGTCGTTAATATATTCGTCGATGACAACCTTCTCAATATTGCCTCCGAGCGCCTGGATGCAGTTCGCCACGGTTTTGTGGACCGTCGGCCTTGGCGTCGCGACTTCGTTCAGCGCTATGGCAAGATTTTGGAAGGATAACTCGTTCAAGGTCAGCATCAGATGCCTGGATCCTTCTCTTTCTTTTATCTGCGCCAACATGTATCCGGGCGGCACCATTACGAGCTCGGGATTGTCCATTCTGATTTCCATACATGCCTCGTTCGGAATGGGATTCCTGTTGGAAAGAGCTTGCTGGATAATATAGAATAAAGGTGAACCTATGGCAAACTTTGATCTCATAATTTATTTGATACTCGGTTATCTTGTCGGTTCGATATCCCCGGGTTATTTTTTCGGCAAGATCGTAAAGAAAACCGACATACGGCAGATTAGGAACCGCAACACTGGCGCCGCGAACACTTACTACACGGTCGGGCCGGTGTATGGAATAATAGCCGGTATTTTTGATGCCTTGAAAGCTGTGTTTGCTTACCTTGCCGCAGTAAAAGGATTGCCTGTTATTGTGGCGGGACCTATTAGTCCCGATGCTGCGATAGCCGTCGGTCTTGCGGCTGTTGCCGGCCACATCTGGCCTTTTTATCTCGGATTCCACGGAGGACGGGGAGCGGCGTCTCTGGCGGGGATGGGCATAACAGTTATTTATTATACGCGCTCCTGGTATGCGCTTGCGTTCATCGTGGGATCCATTATCTACGGCATCGTATTGAACGAGGTAAAATTCGAAGCGCCCTTGCGTAAAGTCCTTAAGTTGGCCGGTGCGGTATTTCCCCTTGGGGCCCTGTTCCTGCCCGTTTCCAATATTATCTTCGTTTTGACGGCGCTCCTTGTCATTTCCGCTGTCTTCGATATGGTCCGGTTTTTCGTCCCTCGTTTTAACGCCCGGTATCTGAAGTTCGGCAAAGTCGCGAAAATTAAAGAACGGAGATTTCTTTCCGGCTATACGCTTTTTCTTTTGGGGGCGTTTGTCGTCTTCAGGTTCTTTCATCCGGAAACGGCGATCTTTGTGATGCTTGCGTTCATCTTTGCCGACCTGCTGGCGCCTATCGGCAAAGACGTCTTCCGGTTGGCAAAATTCATAAGAGAAAAAACATTCGGCGGCGCGTTGATAATTTTTACCGTCGTTCTGCTGACGGGCTTCTTTCTCCGCTCCCTGGCCGGACTTCCGATGCCGGTCAATACGGTTATAATTGGCGCTTTGGCCGCCGCCATTCTGGACCAGTTCTCATTCATCCTTGATGACAACGTCCTCGTTCCCATCGGCACAGCCGTCTTATTAACCTTATGAGATCGTTCGAAATCTTGCCTCATACCGCCGATCTGCGGCTTAAAATATCCGGCGACTCGCCGGAAGAACTTTTTCGCGCCGCCGTTGAAGGAATGGCGTCAATTATCAAAAAGGATGCTTGCGGCGATGCCGGGGCGGAAATAAAAAAGAAGGTTTCTCTGAATTCGGCTGACAGAACAGCGCTGTTGGTAGACTTCTTGTCGGAAGTTCTGACGGTGTCTCAAACCGATAAGATTGTCTTTTGCGATGCAAGTTTTGAAAAACTTACCGAGACAGAACTAACCGCCGAGGTTATAGGCCCAAAAGTTGACGAATTTGATGAAGACATCAAAGCTGTGACATACCACGAAGCAAATATCGTTCAGAACGAAAAAGGGCAATGGGAAACGATAATAATTTTTGATATTTAAATGGCCAAGAGACGTATTTTTATTGCTATTCCGATATCGGGGAATGTCCAGAAGGTAATTTTTAAATGGTCCCGATTTTTTCTTCAACAAAAATTGAAGTTAAAAAATCGAGGATCCGCGATGGCGAAGCCATCGGGAGAAAAGATCCGCCGGCTTGCGGGGAAAAATCTACACATCACTCTCATTCCGCCTTGGTATACTGATAACATTGATGCGGTTGTTAAAAAGTTGAACAAGGTCTCCTGCCCGCCGTTCGATATTGAATTTCATAAGGTTGCTTATGGTCCTGATCCCAAGCGGCCGCGCCTTATCTGGGCCGAAGGCACGGCGTCCGAAGGAGCTGTCTGCTTGAAAGACAGACTTGAAAAAATGTTCCCCGAATACAAAAGCACATACAAGGAATGGCTGGTGCATATGACCATCGCGCGTTTCAAGCCGGAAGAATTCTCGTCTTTTCCAATTAAAAAACTTGACGAGAAAGTGTTGTGGAAAGACAAAATTAAAACATTTATTTTGATGGAGTCCCATCTATCCCGCGAAGGCGCCGATTACGAAGTGTTGGAGGAGTTTAAACTTAAATGACTAAAAACGATATCCAAAAAATAAATGATTGGCTTTGGAAGATACCCAAAGATTTTCGCAGTGATATGCGCGTTCCGGCAAGGGTTTATGCTTCAGAGCGTATGCTTGAAGAGATATTCCGAGACAGGTCGCTTGAACAGATAGTCAACGTAGCTACTCTGCCTGGTATCCAGAATTACGCTCTGGCGATGCCCGATGTCCACGAGGGCTACGGTTTTCCTGTCGGCGGTGTGGCGGCGTTTGACGTTGAAGAAGGCATCATTTCTCCCGGCGGCATCGGCTACGACATCAACTGCGGCGTGCGTTTATTAAAGTCGCATTTAACGTTCAGCCAAGTTCAGCCGCATCTTGAAAAACTCGGCAGTGCTATTTATCGGGAGGTACCGTCCGGTGTTGGCAAGGGCGGCCGCCTTAATTTAAAAGGCAGGGACTTTGACGATATTTTAGAGAACGGCGCAAAGGGCATGGTTGAAATGAGTTATGGTCAGGGGCGGGACTTAATGAACATAGAATCCAGCGGCCGGCTTGAAGAAGCCGATGCCGGTCTTGTCTCCGAACGCGCCAAATCACGCGGCCGCGACCAGCTTGGCACGATGGGAGCGGGGAATCATTTTGTTGAAGTTGAGGCGGTTGAGACGATCTTTGAGCTGGACGTTGCCCACAAGCTGGGCCTGTTCAAAGACCAAGTGGTTGTTCTCATTCACACCGGTTCGCGTGGTCTCGGTCACCAAGTCGCAACTGATTATATCCGTCTGATGATGAAAGTTATGCCTGATTACGGAATTACCTTGCCGGATAGGGAACTGGCCTGCACCCCTTTTAAATCAAAAGAGGGCCAGCAGTATTTCAAAGCGATGTCGGCGGCGGCGAATTTTGCCTGGGCCAACCGGGAATTGATAACTTGGGAAGTCCGCCAGGCCTGGCAAAGCGTCTTGGGCGTCTCCGGCGGCGACTTGGATGTCGTCTACGATGTGGCTCACAATATTGCTAAAATTGAAGAATACAACGGCAAGAAAGTTGTAGTTCATCGCAAAGGCGCTACTCGTTCATTTCCCGGCCAGCCAGTATTGATACCGGGCAGTATGGGCACGGCCTCCTTCCTTCTTGTCGGCCAGCAGAAAGCAATGGAGGAAAGTTTCGGTTCCTGCTGCCACGGCGCAGGCCGCAGGATGTCGCGCACTCAAGCCAGGAAAGAAGTCCGCGGTTCGGATCTGCTGAAAAAATTGAACGAGATGGGAATTGCCGTTAACGCCGGCTCAATGTCCGGCCTTGCCGAGGAAGCGCCGGAAGCGTATAAAAGCGTAGATGAGGTGGTGGATGTCGTCCACAACGCCGGCCTTGCCAAGAAGGTCGCCCGAATGCGGCCGATAGCGGTTATTAAGGGATAATAAAATTATATGAGGAAAGAGCGGTTAGAAAATTTTAATCTCTCCGAGAAAATTAAGGAGGATTTCGGGCGATATTTACAGGACTTTGATCTTACCGTGGAGGATTTGAAAGGCAAGGCGATCTTAGACGTTGGGAGTGGAATGGTTCCCGGTTTTGTTGAGTATTGTCTGAAAAATGGAATTACGGATAAAATTTATGCAGTTGACCGCCGGCCGTTTGGTCATGAAATAGAAAGTTTTACAACAGATAAAGATTTGGAATACACCGGCTTGTATCCCTTAGGAGAAGCGCGGCAATTGCAAAGCAAAAAACACTATATTCAAGCTGAAGGCCAGAAGTTGCCTTTTAGCAAAGACACTCAATTTGACTTTATTTTTATGCGGGCGTCTCTAAATGATCCGGGGGAGATTTCGGAAAGGATAAAAGAAGCGGCTGCTTACCTAAGAAGCGGGGGAGAGTTAAGAATAGCTCCAGTATGGGGAAAGAAAACAGATGCTAAAGGACTCAGCAAAGCAATCGGTGAGTTAGGTCAAGATAGTTTTAGTATTGAGTGGAAGAGCGGCGTAGTTAAAAGAGAAAGTGTAAAAGAAGAAGCTCTTTTGTTAGTTATTAAAAAGAAACATTAAACTAATTCTGTTTACAACCCTCGGCTTCCCGGGTTCGGGGAAAACGTATTTCGCCCGCAGGTTTGCGAAGCAGTTTGGAATTGTCCATTTGAACAGCGATATGGTTCGTGCAGAGTTGTTCAAAAAACCGAAATATACTCCCGCCGAG
>CAZFTW010000015.1:5187-12025 GCA_964521925.1 uncultured Candidatus Saccharibacteria bacterium
GAGCGAGAAACTTTTCACCGAAATGGATAGAAGAGTCGAAGTCCTATTGTCGCAGGGCAAAAGCGTCATCTACGACGCCAATCACACCAAAAGGGCTTTTAGGAAAAAGTATCAGGCAATGGCCAAGAGACACGGAGCCAGGTATCTACTTTTGTGGTTCCAAGTTCCTATCAATGTTGCGATAGGCAGGACCACTCGGCGCAAGCCCTTCTTTGACAAATGGGTCATCCTGCGAATGCGCAAGGCCACCGAACTGCCAACCAAGTCCGAGCCCCACATCATCATCGATGGCGAGAAGCCGTATAAAAAACAGGCCAAACTTCTGGTTGACAAGCTCTAATATTTGTTGTATTTATTCGATAAGTTTGTTTTCAAGGAGAGTGCCCATGTCTGACACGCAACAGGGCAAGGGTGTTTACGTCCCGGCCGGGGGCGACTTGTCCAGATTCGACGATGCCGTCCAGAAGACCGAAGGCATCTTCATCAAAGACGTTCCCGCCAATACGATTCTGGAGATCAGAACATTGAACTCCGTCTACACGATGCTGGTAGCCGATCCTTTCGGGAAAAAGGTCAAACTTCAGGGGGGTAAATATCTTCCTGCACTGACCGACGCTATCCTGAACGGTTCCACTTTTGGCGGCTGTTTCCTCAAAGGAGGATGGATCGGTATCGGGATGTGTCTTGAGATATCCATTCCCGGTCGGGAACTGCCGCGGCTCACGACATCAACGGTCCAAGCGATAATCATCGTGACCGACGGCACAACCGCTGTTCAGTAGAAAGAGGCGCTTTGTGGACTTGAGGCCCGAGTTCGAGATTTTGCATGAGTATTTCGTGAGGCTCCGCCGAGGCACGGACTTGGACCAGAGTTTCATGAAAATGGTCAGAGCCACCATTGAATGGTGCGAGCGCGTCGCGCACACGGAAGATGAAAAATTGGTCGTCAGATGGGCGACCTACTGGTGGAGGAAAAGGGCGACCAACTTCGGTCTGGGTATGCCTATCGAAGATACCGTTTCCGTCGGAGGCGGGGGCCAGAAACTTCTGCCCGCTCCGCCAAAGAAGTTTGAACTTTCCCCCAACGACAGACGATTTCTTCGCTCCCTCCGCATTGCGGCAGACAAAGAGGAAGACGAGGACGACGGCGCCTAAGCGGCTGATACAAGGCCGCTTTTTAAATTTTCCCAATAAAGCTATAATTTACTTATCAAAACCACAGCTTTGACGATTTAGTAAATTTGTGGTAAAATTAAAGGATACATGCGGTTTTTCTATACAATACTGCTTATTCTAGGGGCGATACTGCTCGCGCCCCATTTAGCTTTTGCGGCTCCGGAGCTTCCTTCGGAATGTTTTGGGGATAGTTATGAGATAACTGTTGTTGGCGATAATAATTTCGACCCAATTGATACCGGAAACGGAAAAGATTGTGTTTTGGTTGGTGACAACAATTCGGGAAGTATTGATAGCGGCAATGGCGGAGACATTATTGTGGTTGGCAACAACAACACCGGAAACATAAATGGCGGAACTGGTGTGGACATCATTATTGTTGGCTACGATAATTCCGGAAATATTCTGGGTGGCAATGGGGCAGATATTATAAAAATCGGATATGGGAACACCGGTACTATCAATGGCGAAAATGGCCCAGATGTAATAGTTAATATTCCTCGAGTTCCGTCGGCGACTCCTGTTTCAGGTTCATATACTTCAATTCAACATATTACCTTGACCTCTGATGGGGCTGCTTCAATTCATTACACCACCGATGGCACAGCCCCGGATTGTTCGTCCAATACTTACGCAGAACTTGTTTCCGTTTTTTCAACAAAAACCATAAAAGCTGTTGGGTGTTCTGCTGATGGCGGAGTTTCTGCTGTTGTCACGTTTACTTATACGATAGAACTTAAAACCGATCCGGCGGATCTGTCGTCTATTTTGGAAGCTGTGTTCACGCCGGCTACGGGTTCTTCGCTTTCGCTTACTCAATCTCTGACTCTTTCTCAAGATCTGGAAATAAATACTACTGCTTCCGGAAGCAAAATAGTTCTGGATGAATCTACCGTCATTACCCGCGCCGACGGTCAGGACTTGAACGCCACTGCGCTTGCTTCTTCCGAAACCGATATCGGTTCCCTCGCCGGGCTTACGGAAGGCCAGGTTTTTGAAGCCGCTTTGCAGTGGGGAATTCCAAACATCACTCTTGAGTTTAATCCGGCCATTACCATAAGTATTTTTGTGGGCACTGATTTGAACGGGAAAACTCTCGATATAGTTCGTTCGGTGGACGGAACCGGCGGCTGGACCAACGACGGCATTGTGTCGCCCACATGCACGGTAAGTGCCGGAATATGTTCATTCCAGGCGACTAAGGCGTCTTACTATGCGACCTATACCTATACTCCGCCGGCTCAAACAAGCAACTCCGGCGGTGGAGGAGGCACGATTTGGTTTCCGGCGTTATATAACCCGGTTTCGACCACTACGCCTTCGACTACTACACCCGAAGCGGTTCCTGTTCCGGAAGATATCAAGCCAGTTGAATCTCCCGTCCTTGTTCCTTCAGCGCCGGACTCGACAAACTCACCAAAGGCAACACCGGTTATTAAGACAGCTTTAGCTCCAAAGCCGAAAGTTAGCGCGCCAAAAGAGACCGTGGTTGCTGTGGAGATTGTGGCTGCCGCTCCCGTTCCGGAAAAAACATCCAGGCCTTTTATCTTTTCTTTGCTTGCCTCTATGGGGTGCCTGTTATCCTCCCCGTTTTCGTTTTTGAAGTGACAAAAAACCAAGAAACAATAGTTTTTGGCGGGGGATGCTTTTGGTGCACCGAAGCCGTTTTCAAGATGCTCAAAGGGGTGGTCGAGGTGATGTCCGGTTATGCCGGCGGGACAACCCCAAATCCGACATACGAGAGTGTCTCTACCGGCAAGACCGGCCATGCCGAAGTTATCCGGATAACATACGACCCTTCGCAAGTATCGTTTGATGATTTGCTTACCGTATTCTTTGCCACGCATGACGCGACCACTCTCGACAGGCAGGGGCCCGATATCGGCTCGCAGTATCGTTCCGTTATTCTTTATACTAACGATAAACAAAAAGAATCTTCAGAAAACAAGATTAAGGAGATTAATAGTTCAAACCCCGCCGGAAGGCCGATAGTTACCCAAGTCCAGCTATTAGATAAATTCTACCCTGCCGAAGAATATCATCGCGACTTCTACGCCAAAAACCCCAGCCAGGCATACTGCCAGTTAATAATTAATCCCAAATTAGAAAAAGTCCAAAAGGATTTTGCTGATTTACTAAAAACCAATGACCAAAGTTAAACAAGACACGGAGCAACCTCGTTTTTGACGACGGCCCGAAAGAGCAGGGCGGCAAAAGATACTGCATTAATTCCGTGTGTCTTGAACTGGAAAAGAAAGAATAGTCATGGCCAAATTTGATTTTACCGCCCCTTTGGGTTAAATTCACAAGCAGCTCTTCTCATTTTCAGGAGAAATGCGATGCCTGAATGGTTTGTTGAGTTCTTCAATAACTGGTGGGTGAACTTCATCATGTGAGCTGTTTCCATTCTGGTGCTGTTCAACTGCAGGAACATGCCCCGCCCGGTCTGGCTCTTGTTCGTGGGCATGGCCATTTTCTCCGGGATGTATTTCATCCTGTGATGCCCCGGAGTATTTAAGTGAAAGGTGACTGGCTGCCGATGTTGGAAGTTGATCCGTTTGTAAGCCAACTGACTAGGGAAGAACGGCATCAAATGCTCTTGGAAATGGAAACCAGAGCCGATGTTCTTTTGGAAACCGGAATGATCTCCCAGGAAGAGGCCTGGGACATGTATTTCGGGCTTCTGCACGAATGCGACGACTCCTGCTTTTTGGAGGACCGGCCAAGAATACTGGCCAAGATAGACACGAATCGGTATAACCCGTTCTTGTCAAAAATCCGGAAATAGTCATGCTGGCCCGGCTCCGGGCCGCCGGACTTGGTCTAACCAACGACCAAAACTAAAGCTCCCACGAGCTTTTTATAATATAAACATACCAACAAACTTGAGAATGTTGGTATGTTATAGTGCGTGTAAATACATGAGAATTAATGTCAAAGCCAGGCCGGGCGCGAAAGAAGAAAAGGTGGAGAAGCTCTCTGACACCGAGTTTGTGGTGTCCGTGAAGGAACCGCCGGTGGAAGGCAAAGCCAATCGGGCCATTATTAACGCCCTTGCCGTCTATTTTGGCATTGCCTCCGCCCGCATCAAAATTGTTTCTGGGTATACTTCAAGACAAAAAGTGATTGAGATTATTTAAAGTTGCAAATATTTTAAAACGTGGTATTTTGTGGAAAAGTTGTTTGAAAAGGAAAACGGTTATGTGGCGTGCGAAGTTGCAGAGAATGATGGATGAGCTGCCTGAAAAATATCTCCAGGTGGATCCCGAAAGTCCGAACGAATTGATGCCCTTGCCTCCCGGTTCAAAACCGGCGGGCCCGCTTACGGATGAAGAAATACGGCTGGACGGCGTTTGCCGCCAATTGTGGGAAGCCGCAATCCTGGAAGGAGAAGCTCACCGAGCTCTTCACGGTCAGGACTTCAGAAAGCATCCACCCGAAGCTTGCCTGAAGCACAATCAGGGCATGGTTCTCCGGGAACAGGAGATTCAACTCGTTTCCGGCATCCTTCTCAGGTCTTTGGGCGAACGTCTTGGGTTCGAAAATGGCTACGCCATTAAGGGGCACGATGTTTACACTGTTCCCCCTGTTTTGGATGACGGTCCGGAAATTTTCGGACCCGGTGGTCGACCCGTAATCATGCACTAGGCCGAGAGCCTTGCCCCGCTATGGCGGGGCGTTTTGTTTTAAATAAACATCATGCTATACTTAATTCACAATTAAATAGTTATCAAGAGTGAGGCGAGAGATTCGGCTCGATGACCCTCCGGCAACCTGAATATTCAAGGTGCCAATTCCGACCTTTGGGAAAGATAATACCGCGGATAGTGCAGGACTCTTTCCATCGGATAGAGTTTTTTGTTTTTATGCGCGGCAAATAAAATGTTCGTACCAAGAACATATACTGTGGAGAGTGTTACATCGGGCCATCCCGACAAGGTCTGCGACCAGATATCGGATGCGCTCCTGGACGAGTGTTTAAAGCAGGACTCGTTCAGCCGGGTCGCGGTGGAAACGTTCGGAAGCCATGGCCTTCTCGTCATCGGCGGGGAGATCACGAGCAAAGCGGAGGTTGACTACGAAGCGGTAGCCAGGCGTGTGTATGCCGACATCGGCTACACGGACGAGCTGAAAGTTATCGTTAATGTAGTTAAGCAGTCGCCCGACATTGCCCAGGGAGTTGATACCGGCGGAGCGGGAGACCAGGGCATCATGTACGGCTATGCGACCGACGAGACGCCGGAATTTCTGCCGCTCGGCGTGGTGCTGGCCCATCGGCTGGCAAAAGGCCTTGAGAATTTGCGCAAAAATTCTATCTTGCCATGGCTCCGCCCGGACGGGAAAACGCAGGTGACGATTGAGAACGGCAAAGTTAAGACGATTCTCGTCAGCACCCAGCATTCGGAAGATGTCTCAAACGGAGAAATAAGGAACGGAATTATAGAAAAACTTATCAAACCGATACTCAAGGACATACCAACATACTTGAGAATGTTGGTATGTCCGGTGGAGATGTTGGTTAATCCGACGGGGAAGTTCGTGCGGGGAGGTTTTGAGGCGGATACGGGGCTGACGGGGAGGAAAATTATGGTGGACACTTACGGCGGGCTGATTCCTCACGGCGGGGGATGCTTTTCGGGGAAGGACGCGACCAAAGTGGACCGCTCCGGGGCATACATGGCCCGCCATGTCGCCAGAGAAATTGTTTCGCAGGGCCATGCCCGCCAGTGTCTTGTCTCCGTGGCCTACGCTATCGGCAGAGCCGAGCCGGTCATGCTCCAGGCAATCAACGAAAAAGGCGACGACATCTCCTCTCTTGCCCTTGCCTACGACTGGCGCCCGAACGCCATCATCAACCTCCTCTCCCTCCGCCAACCGAATTTCCGGAAAAACTGCTGTTATGGGCATTTTTGATTTTAACGTCAAAAAGTTGACTTCTTAATTTATAGTGATATCGTCGTACTAATTTCATGACAGAAGTACAATCTCACGGATTTGTTTTTGAGAAATGGGTTAGGGATCAGTTTTTTGGTGGCTACAAAAATAAATACTCGGCCAAATGGGATATACCCGCTGAAAAAAATAAGAAACTTGGCAGAATTCCAGTTTCCATAAAAACTGCTAAATACCATTCAACAATAAACTTAGGGGACGCTTTAAGGCAATTTCAAACAAACGAAGACTTCCTATTGATAGTTGGTTTCTGGAAACAAAACGGAATATATAAAAAGATCGTCAATGCTTCAGCTGTTTTGGTGAAAAAAGGAATATGGAAAGCCCTGTGGGAACCGCTTACAGAAAAGCAATTAAAGAGCCTAGATAATTTGATAAAAGACAAGAGTGTTGGTTATGTAAAAATTCGAGCTAAGGCGCAAAAACTTAAAAGATCTTTTCCCGTTATTGCCATGACTCTGAATCCTAAGATAGATTCAAAAACCCAGAGAAGGCTTCAGTGCGGGCTAAGATTTAATTTATATTTTGACAAGCTTGCACCCAAGCATTCAAGAGAAGCTATCAAGTCGCCTATATTATTTGGAAAGAAAGTACCACCTCCATGGAAATCTGGGAGCAGAGTTTTTAATCGTATAAAGGCGTAAAAGACAACCTGGAAAGTGGATTATTCTACTTGTAAATGGTGATATAATGGGAGTAGATAAAGTAA
>CAZFTW010000016.1:0-11731 GCA_964521925.1 uncultured Candidatus Saccharibacteria bacterium
GGGAGCTGCGATTCTTTCACAGGGAGCCACTCTACCATTGAGCTACCGCGGAATATAAAACTAACTATGGGATTATATCAAAATTGCTGCTTAATTTCAATAAATAAAGCCGGCCATGGCCGGTTTCTACTTCTTCGCACTCTGCAGGGTCCTGATATGGGCGATTGCCGCCTTGAGGTCGTCGTCGTTCAGCTTGTCGGCGGGGATCGCATTCATGGCACCCTGGCCTTCGCGGATCACCTTTTGAATATCCGCGTCGCTTTTCCTCGTGTTCTTCTCTGTGGTGAGATTCAGCAGGACCGGGTCAAGCTTCTTGAGCTTGGCCATGCCGGCATTGCCCGTTCCGTCTTCGGCGTGGCAGACCCTGCATTTGCCGTTATAAACGGTTTTGCCGTCGGCGGCGTTGGCCGAACAAGCAAATCCGAGCAATAATGCCGCAAAGATAGCGGTTGTAAAGATGCGCATATTTCTCCTCCTTGCTGTTTAGTTATATCAGTTTTATGGTAATTTTTTCAATAGCAACAAAAACCGCCCTTTCGGGCGTTTTTGGTTTTATTCGTAGCCCTTTAGTTTTGAGAGCTTGTGATGCTGGCGTATTTTCTCGAGCGCTTTAGCTTCGATCTGCCTGATGCGTTCGCGGGTGACGCCAAAGACCTTGCCCACTTCTTCAAGGGTGTGGGTCACGCCATCGGTCAGGCCGAACCTCATGTCCAGTATCTTCTGCTCTCTCGGAGTGAGATCAGAAATAATTTCATCTATGTATGTCTTGAGTATCTTGCGGGCGGCAGAGGTTGATGGAGATATCGTTTCCTCATCGGGTATGAAACTTTCCAGAGAGCTGTCCTCGTCGTCCTCTCCGACCGGCGTCTCAAGGGAGATGGTTTCTTGGGAGATCTTTTGGATGTGGCGTATTTTCTCCACCTCCATACCCATTTCCGAAGCTATCTCTTCCGGCAACGGCTCGCGGCCCAAGTCCTGAACCAGCCGCCTGACAACCTGTTGGTATTTATTGATGGTTTCAACCATATGAACCGGAATACGGATGGTCCTGCCCTGGTCAGCCAGAGCGCGGGTAATGGCCTGTCGTATCCACCAGGTCGCATAGGTTGAGAATTTATAGCCCTTTTTGTAATCGAATTTTTCGACGGCTTTGAACAAGCCGATGTTCCCTTCCTGTATCAGGTCAAGCAGGGTCAAATTTGCCGAGCGGCCGACGTATTTTTTGGCGATGGAAACAACCAGACGCAAGTTGGACAGCGCGAGTTTCTGGCGGGCGGATTCGTCGTTCCTTTCTATCCTTTTCGCGAGCTCGACTTCTTCATCTCCGGTCAACAGCGCATATTGGCCTATCTCTTTCAAATACATCTGGACGGAGTCGGACGAAGCATCGCCGAACTCAACCTCGATTTTTTTCTTCTCCTCGTATTCCTTGGCCTTCTCTTCTTCAAAGACCCTGCCCGATTCGATTATGTTTATGTTCGCCCCCTCAAGACGCTCATATAACGCCTCAAGACCCTTGATGTCCTTCTCTATGTTGGGGAAAGTGTTCAAAACCTCGGCCTGGGTCACGAATCCCCGGTGCCTGCCTTTTTCTATCAAGCCCAAAACGGCGCTTTCGGAAATAACGCCCTCTTTCGGCTTAGCTCGCTTCGGGACAGGCCGGACCGATTTTTTCCCGCCCGACCGAGCGGTCATTCGGGCAGGCTTTTTCGACGCAACTTTTTTTGCGACTTTCTTAGCGGGCTTTTTTACCGGTTTCTTTTTGACGGGTTTCTTAGCGGGCTTTTTTACCCTTTTTGTCTTCTTTTTTGTTTTCTTAGACATTTTTTTCTCGGAGTGGTTTCCTGGTCGTGCTTTAGCCGACCTAGGAACTCTGTGGAAATTCATTAATTAGTTCCGCAAACCTTACTGACAGCTCTTTGACTTTTTCTTTATCTTTTTTTACCTCTGCCTGTTGGATATCATACACGAGGCCGGTCAGCTGGGCGCTGATTGAGCGCTTTTTTATTTTATCTATTAAATTTTTGAACTCCGACTTAAGGTCGTCGTCTCCGAAGTCCTTCCAAAGTTCCTGCGACTTCAGATACGCGAACTCAAGTTTGTAGTCCCGACTTTGTCGAGGATCCTCGATCGCTCTGCTATCGGGACTTTGTTCTTTTTCTCTGAATTCTTTCAAAAGTCCGGCAAAGTCGGTTGATTCCGCTGCCGCCATTTTTGCGATGATACCTGCGGTGTGGACATCGAGCAGGGCGGAATTTATTGTTTTAAGGTCTTCCTTGAACAGGGCCGGCTTTTTCATCACCACCGACAATAGCGCCTCGCTCAATATGTCTATATCTTCTTCTTTGTCCGGTGCCGGAACAACCGCGGCCGGAACGCTTTCGGGCAACGGGACTCTCGGAGTGGTTTCCTGACGGTGCTTTAGCCCGTCAAGGAACTCTGTAGGCAGGTCGTCTTTAGCCGCCGCAAGGTCGGCTTCAACATCGCTGTCTTTAGCCCTAAGGAAGAACGCGAGCTGGCTTACCCAGTGGGTTCTTTCCACCTGGCTGGCAAGGCGCTTCACGAAAGGAGCAAGTATCGAGATAACCGTTTTCTTGCTCTCGGCGGAGTTGGGGTCAAAGTCCTCTTTGGCTTTGTCAAAGTAAAATTCCATGACCGGTTTGGCATCGGACACCGCCTCGACCCACTTCGAGCCGTATCTTTGGATAAAATCCGCCGGGTCTTTACATTCATTACCTGCCCCGCCCCAAGCCCGCCCCTCATCCGCCGATGAGGCGGATTGGCGGTCAGCGGATAAGCTTGGGGCGGGGTCCTTTATCTCAACGACTTTTACATTCAGTCCGCCGGCCAGAGCCAGGCCGATGCCCCTTCGGGTCGCCATCGCTCCCGCCTGGTCGGTGTCAAAGCAAAATCCCAGATTGGGCGTGTAGCGCTGGACTATCTTAAGATGGAAAGGCGTTAATGCGGTCCCCGACGTGGCGACTACATTCTTCACTCCCGCCTGATACGACATGATGGCATCCATGTTGCCTTCCACCATCACGCATTTATCCTCCCGGCGTATCTCGGTCCTGGCTTTGTTAAGCCCATAAAGAATTTTCGATTTGTCGTATATCAGCGTCTGCGGCGTGTTTATATATTTCGCAACTTCTTTTTCCGCGTTAATCTGCGTCCCAATCTGCGTTGATCCGCGCGCATCTTTGAAATCAAAGATGCGGCCAGTGAAACCCACCGTTTGTCCATTCAAGTCGGCTATGGGGAAAATTATCCTCGAACGGAAACGGTCATAGACGCCGTTGCCTCCGTCCCGCTTGATGGCCATACCCGCTTCGACTATCTCGTTGTCCTTGTGCCCGCAGTTCCGCAGGAAAACCGAAAGAGAGTCCCATTCGGCCGGCGCGAAACCAAGCCGGAACTCTTGTATCGTCTCCTCCGCCAGTCCCCTGTTTTTAAGGTATTCGAGCGCGCGCTTGCCGCCGCTTGAATTATGAAGTTGTTTTTCGAAAAATCTTGCCGCGGTTTCGCAGATATCGTAAAGGACGGCTTTGTCGTCCTTGGCTGCGAAGTTGGAAGAATATTCCAACTGGACTCCGGCCCTTTGGGCCAGTATTCGTAATGCTTCTGGAAAATCGACCCCCTCAATGTCCTGGACGAATCCGAACATGTCTCCCCCTTTCGAACATCCGAAACAATGCCATATCTGGCGCTCGGGTGTTACGAAGAAGGACGGGGTCTTCTCGTTATGAAAAGGACATCGGGCTTTAAAATTCACGCCCGCTTTGGTCAGCTTTAAATAGCCGGAGATAACATCTACTATGTCAAGCTTATCCTTGATTTGTTGGACGTTATCTACCATTTGACCATATGTTCAATATACTCTACCACGAATATTTCAAAAAATAAAGACCGAGCATTTGCTCGGTTCGTGCTTCGTTATGCCCGGCTCTTGCAGTATGCCGTCATCTGCTCGACGAATTCCGGTCCGAAGTTCCTCGGCGAGAATGGGTAAGGCAGCCACTCTTTCACGCTGGTTTCCCAGACGCCGGTGATCTCCCTTCCGGCCGCCCCTTCCTTGCATCTGACAAGCATGACCCGAGGGTCGCTCTCGTATCCCGTTACGAGTTCCGAATCCAGATTCAGCTCCATCAGGTGCTGTCTGTCCATATACATGACATATGGCGGCACGTTGGCCAATTCATCCGAGGTATCCGCTCCCACCACCAGCACCCATCCGAGGTCAACGTCGTGTTCCCGCCTCACCTGGCGGACAGCGTCACGGATCGGGTAGATGGGATGATATTCGCACATCAGGTCGAGCGCCCCGTAATGGGTCATCTTCCCGCCGAATATCGCCGCATGGTACCTTCTCTCGGGCAGAACTTTTTTCGGCGAATAGGCATCATGGAGCAAGTATTCTCCCTTTTCAAAGGTTTCGAACACGAGCTGGTGGAAACGTTTCCCGAATTCGTCGGAGATGTCGGCTTCCCGGAAATGTTCAAACAGGAAGTCGTGCATTTTCGTAACAATCGCCATCCCGCCTTCGCGCGAGCCGCAGACGATCTCAAAGTCCTGTCCAAGGTCGTCTCTCATGATGTCTCGGCAGTTGCCGCAAGGATTTGGGATGTGGCCGGGATTGCCGGCGACGATACCAAGAATGAACGGCTCCGTCCTTCTGCCACGCCTGGACCTGAACGCTCCGACCATACACCCTTCGCCATGAAGCGCCCGGCAGAAACCGTATTCGATGTTCCCTCCGGGAATCGTCTCGCCGTCAACGGCGATGCCTTCCCGGACGAAGTAGTTGGACAATATGGGCTTGGCAACCTCTGATGCAATCGCGGTTTCCAAGGCTTGTTCATATTGAGGGATTCTTTCCCTCTGCTCGGGTGATAGATAGAAGAAGCCGTATCCGCCAAGATACGAGCCCTTCAGCTGCCTGAATTCCCACTTGGGCATTTTGTTTCACTCTTTCATTGAAAAGATCTTGCCCAAAACTTTACATTTTCTTTTTTAATAAAACAAGGGCCCGCCCACTGTCAAAATTCCAAAAATCTATTAAAAAGTCCCCAAAACAAGATTGGGGGGGATAATGGTGAGGCGTTTTGATCTTTAAGAAGAGGGATTTTCTTGTTGCACAAGAGGCGTGAAAAACCACATACCGGCCGTGAAAGCTGCCGAGATAACCACGAGCCAGGAATATCCGGCGTGTTCATAAAGCTTCCCGCCAACAATGCTTCCCAGCTGCGTGCCTGCGTTCAGAGTTGCCATAAGAAGCGCAAAGACCGTACCTTCTGCGTGCCTGGGACAGACCTTCGCCGCGATCGTAAGAATTCCGATGAAAGCCGTAACATTGACGACCGAGGCGATAGCCGTGACCGCGAATGCGCTTAAGGGTCCTTTAAAGAGCAGGTAGAGAAGGGTGGATACGACCCCGCTCGCGATGATCGCGTGGATCAGGACTCTGCCGGATATCCGTTTTACGAACACTTTGAAAAGCAGCGTGCCGATGACGAATCCGGTGGCTCCCACGGTGTCAATATAGCCGATGAGCGTATCCGAGAACTTCAGAGCGTCCTTTTCATAGTAATAAAACACGCTTCCCAGGTTCGGGCTGAAACTGAACAGGAAAAGGAATGCCGCGGCTGCCCAAAGCGGTTTTGACCGTGCAGCACTTTTCAGGCCCTGCCATGCTTCGCGCGCGGCGTCATGCGAGGAAGAAACGCTCTCCTCTCTTAGCACGATGGCTGTCATCACGATCATTGCCAAGGGAAAGATCAGGGAGAGCTGGAGAGCTTGGGAAAGTGTAAAGTATTCCGCCAGGTATCCTTTCGAGAACGCCACAAGGATCCCGGCAACACCGATAGCTCCCCATTGTGCCGCCTGCAACACATCGGTCGCGCCCAGTGGTTGTCCCTTTTCCACCATGACCGCATCGCAAAGGACGTCTGAAAAGGCAAATCCCACTGCGGCAATGAAGAGAAATACGAAGAGCGTGCCCCTAGAGGCGTCGAACCACGAAAGGAAACTGTAAGAGATCACCGCCAGAAATCCCGTAAGGATGAAGTAGCTTTTTCTCCTCGAACGGAATATGGGAAGAAAATCAGACAGAAATCCGTAAAGCGGTTTCAGCATCCACG
Source organism: uncultured Candidatus Saccharibacteria bacterium (assembly GCA_964521925.1). Lineage (GTDB taxonomy): Bacteria > Patescibacteriota > Minisyncoccia > 2-02-FULL-40-12 > GWA2-44-9 > JACPAB01. The sequence continues at coordinate 6,138 of CAZFTW010000016.1, forward strand.
GAATGGTAAGAAAGGCGAAGAGCGCGGCAGCTTGAGACGGACTGAACTGCAGGGTTTCTTTTACGTACTTCTGCAACGCCTGGACATGGAGCCCCGGATTCCCGCCCATTCCCTGTAAAAAATAATACGCTGCCACGACCCATGAAAGTGTGCGCAGTGATTCTTTCACTTCATTTCCCTCTTTTCTCTCAAAAATTTTTCAAAGAAGCTTCCCAAAATAGTTGCATAAAAATATGTTGGTGTCAACTTTCATACTCCGCTTTGCGGAGACAAAATCGGGATAAGTTTTTCTTTGGCAGTTTTTATTCAGTCAAATCTTTCAAGAAAACAGACCAGATTCTATTGTTTTGATCTTTTGTTTGTCCCACTAATCTGAATCCCGCTTTTTGTACAAACCCTACGGATCTACTATTCGTAATTGGTTCTTTTAGTATCTCGACAACAAAATATCTATAACCACGATTTATCGCTTCTTGCAAAGTAGAATCTAATAATTCTTTTCCTACGCCGGAAGTGGTTGCGTGTTCATCTACGGCAATATGTCTTCCATAAAGAACCCTCTCGTTCTTTAATAATATTCTATCTTCGTTAGAGGCATCAAGTCTGGAGAACCAATCAGCGTGCGTCTTTTCCCATTCCACCATATCATAGGAAATGATGTAACCAGCAACCTTGTCACTTTCCTTCGCAATTTTAATTATATGATTCTCATTGTCTTCCAGTATTTTCGCTAACTCTTCGGCCGATACTGGGTAAACTAAAAAACCACCCTCTTCTGCTTCTTGTCTTTCTACTTTTCGTTCGGGGATAATAACTTTTTGGGATTGAATGGCTAAAATGTTTTCTATATCTTTACTAGAAGCATTTTGTATGTTCAGTTTCAGAGACATTACAAGACTATTTTTAAATAATTCACTGCTCATAAATATTTTAAAAAATTGATACTTTTGAAAAACGGCTGGCGAGCCAACTGCTTCATTTCCCAACTGGCGGAGGGGACAGGAGTCGAACCTGCAAGCCCTTGCGGGCGCCCGCTTTCTCCCGATAATTAAATTTTCTACAATGCGGAAGGGGTGAGATTCGAACTCACGAGCCCCTTGCGGGGCGCCGCCTTTCCAAGGCGGTGGAATGAACCGCTATCCGACCCTTCCGCATTAGAGAAAATTTTAAATTATCGAGGATCCTCGATTTTGTAATCCCGCATAGCGGGAACAAAATCGGGACAAGGCGGTGCCATAAACCACTAGGCGAACCCTCCTAAAGCTTCAGTATTATACCTCAAAAACCTACTTATTTAAAAACGCAATATCCTGTGCCAGCTGGCTATAGACGACCTTGCGGTGGTTAATTTCGTCATGTTCTTCGTGGGTAAGGTCCTGGTAGAGTTTGTTGAATTTTGGAATCCAAAATATCGAGCGGAAAGGATAGCCCTTTTCGCAGTGCCCGCAGTAGTCCTCGGTAATATACCCCCCGACCGAGGCCGTCCGGCTAAGAGTGTTTTTGCCGTCGTAGTAGAGGCCGACGGTGCGAAGGCGGGCGGTCCTTCTCTCTTTGGAAACACCGTCGAGCTTTTTCAATGCCATTTCTATCAACTCTTCATCCGTCGCCTCATATCCCGGCCAGCGGCGGGACAACACGCCCGGCTCTCCGTTCAAATAATCTATCTCCAGTCCCGCGTCATCGGCAATTGTTGGAATATTGGACCAGTCAAAATAGAACCTCGCTTTTCAGCAACACGTTCTCTTCAAAAGTATTCCCATTCTCCTCGATATCGGGTATCGGAGTGGTTTCCTGACGGTGCTTTAGCCCGTCAAGGAACTCTGTAGCATCGGGAATATCAGTGAGAGAAATTATTTCGAACCCATCGCCCAGAAATACCTTCATCTCTCTCGCTTTGCCCGGATTTTTTGTGGCAATTAGAATTTTCATTCGGCCTGATATTTAATAATTTTGTTCTTGCCGGAATTTTTGGCTTCGTAAAGAGCAGAGTCGGCGTTCTTGAACAAGTTTTCAAAATCTTCTGCCTCGTGAAAACCGGCTACCCCGCCGCTTACGGTTAATTTAACTTCCTCTTCTGAATTTTCCAATTTTTTTCGGACATCCTCGGCAAAATTAAAAGCATCGTCGATATCGGCTCCAGGCAGCCCAACGATTAACTCTTCCCCGCCCCAGCGGGCCACCAAATCAATCTCCCTGGCCCTGTCCAAGATAAGCTTGCTCAAAAACTGAAGCGCCCTATCCCCGACCTGGTGTCCAAAGGTATCGTTTATTTTCTTAAAATCGTCGATATCAAAAACCACCAAACTGAAGTCCTTGATAACAATGGATTTTCTTCTCTCGGGATGGTCTTTAAAACTGGAAACCTCGCTAATGAATTGCCCGACTTCTTCTTTAAATCCCCTGCGGTTCAAGAGTCCGGTAAGTTCGTCCTTGTTGGTAAGGGTTTTAAGTTTTTCTATTTCCGCTTTAAGCTTTTCAATTTGTTTATCTTTGTCCATCCCGTTAGAAGTCGCTACTGCGTAGTCCGAGGTCAACCAGTTTATGCGTAGAACAACCGCTATTATTTATTTGATATTTCATTCGTTTAACCCGTTAGGGCGACTTCTAACGGGATCCATGTTAGATTTTCATTCCCCGTAAAATTTTAACCCTCTCTTGGATCGGCGGATGGGTCATAAATAATTTTGTGAACCAGTTTTGGCTCTCTTTGCCCTTGAAAGGATTGGAAATATACATATGCGCGGTAGCGTTGTGGGCCGTCCGCAAAGGTATCTCCTCTCGGCCTATTTTTTCAAGCGCGCTGGCGAGGCCTTCAGGATAGCGCGTAAGCAATGCGCCAGAAGCATCGGCAAGAAATTCTCTCTTGCGCGACACGGCCATACGGACCATGGTCGCGGCCAAAGGAGCAAGTATCGCGGCGGCAAGGCCGACAGCAAGAAGAATAGCCCCGCCCCTGCTATCGTTATCCCTATGGCTCCAGAAGCTCATCCGCATGAACCAATCGGCCAGTATCGCTATCAGCCCGGAAAGCACCACGACAACCGACGAGATAAGTATGTCTCTGTTGCCGATATGAGAAAGCTCGTGGGCCATTACACCCTCGAGTTCATTTTTATTTAGTTTGGCCAAAGCCCCTTCGGTCACGGCCACGGCGGCATGCTTGGGATTTCTGCCGGTCGCAAAAGCGTTTATCTGCTGGCCGGGAATTATGTAAATTCTCGGCGTCGGAAGCCCCGCGGTGATGGACAGATTCTCGATAACCCTAAAAAGTTCAAGATGCGACTGGCGAGATGCCGGCCGCGCGCCCGACATGGCGAGAGCTATTTTATCTGATTGCCAATAGGCAACGAAATTCATGATGAAGCTTAACCCAACGGCAAAATACAAAATCTCCGGCGATTGCCACACGACGCTGAACAACCAGCCAAGCAGTATGACCATTACTAAAAACACGGTCATCAGCAACCATGTTTTTCTGATATTAGCATCCTTGTGGGTATACAGAGTGGCCATGCTGATTCACTTAAAATAAACGGCCAGCCATACGGTCTTTTCCTTACCGGAAGTTCTAATGATCTTATGCGGAATTCCCTTTTTTAAAAACAAACACTTTCCTTTCGGGACCCTCACTGTTTTATTCTTGACTTTGAGGACTGCACTCCCCTTCAAAATCCTCACACACTCATCAAAGCCCTGTATCCATGTGCCGCTTTTGAAATTTTTTGGGCTCGTGATCCTTTTTACAAGCACCGCACCCGGCAATTTAAAGAGTGTCTCAAATATCTCTTTTTCTTGTGATTTCAGTTCCTTCACGACTAAAATTCAACTTTGGGTAACTTTGCTTCTTCGGCAGAGCCAAGCTGAAAGAATTCTTCTTTTTTGAAGCCGAACATCGAGGCGACGAGGTTGGTCGGGAACTGTTCTATTTTGGTGTTGAGTTCGAGAACATTTGAATTGTAGAACCTTCTCGCGGCCTGGATCTTGTTCTCGGTATCGGAAAGCTCGTCCTGAAGTTTTGTAAAACTCTCCACGGCTCGCAGCTGTGGATAACTCTCCGATAAAGCGAATAAACTCTTTAACGCGCCAGAGAGCATGTTCTCTGCCTGGCCGTGTTCACCCACCGAATGCGCGTTCATCGCCGCAGAACGAGCTCTGATTACGTTTTCAAGAACACCGCTTTCGTGAGCAGCATAACCCTTAACCGTTTCTATGAGGTTGGGTATCAGGTCGTATCTGCGCTTTAATTGAACGTCTATGTCCGACCATGCTTCTTTGACTCTGTTTCGAGAACGGACAAGGGAATTGAACACGCCAACCAGCCAGAGAGCAAAAATAACTATAACCCCAAGAATGATATAAGTAATGTTCATGCTCATATTTTACCCTGAACCGCCGCTTTTATCAATCCGAGAAAAAGCGGATGCGGCGTTAGCGGCCGCGACTTGAATTCGGGGTGGAACTGGGTGGCAACGAAGAATCTGTGCTTGGGCAGTTCGATTATCTCGACAAGATCCTCCCGGGGATTCACACCGGCGACCAGAAGGCCCTTGTCCTGAAACCTGGCGACATAATCGTTATTGACCTCATATCGGTGACGGTGCCTCTCCGATATTTTGTCGACGCCGTATAATTTCCGGCTCGCGCTTTCAGGGTGAAGCTTACACGGATACGCGCCCAGACGCATCGAGCCGCCCATGTTTTTCTCTTTGAGCTTTTCTATCTGCTCGGCCATGGTGCAGATGACGGGATGTTTGGTCTGCGTGTTAACTTCGGTGGTGTGGGCATCGGGAAACTTACACATGTTTCTGGCAAATTCTATTATCGCCAGTTGGAGTCCATAGCACAACCCGAGAAACGGAATATTTTTTGTTCTGGCGAAGTTGATGGCCTTTATCTTTCCTTCTACTCCCCTTTTCCCAAACCCTCCCGGCACGATAATGCCGTCGAATTTAGCAAGTTCGGCGACGGCTCTGGGATTTTTCTCGTATCGTTCGGCATCGAGCCAGATTATATCCGGCTTCCTTCCCAATGACCAGGAGGCATGCTTGACTGCTTCGATAACGGAAAGATACGAATCGGCGAGCACGAAGTCACCGGTATTAAAGTATTTGCCGACAATGCCGATCTTAACGGGACGGGTCGAACTTTTTATTTTGGCGACCATATTGCTCCATTTTCTCAAATTCCTCTGGTTCGGGGTCAGGCCGAATTTTTTAAGAATTCTCCTGCCCAGGTCATCTTTCTCAAAGTTTACGGGTATCTCGTATATCGAGCCCTCGATATCGGGAGCGGAGATGACGTCCTGTTCAGCGACATTACAGAAGTTTGATATTTTTCTTTTGCGAATATCATCCATCGGCTGGGAAGAACGGGCAATAATGACATCGGGCTGGATACCGGCGTAGTTCAGAGATCGCACGGCGTGCTGGGTCGGTTTTGTCTTCATCTCGCCGACCATTTTCGGGATAGGAATGTAGCTGACGAGCATGAACAGGATTTTGCCCGGCATTCTTAATTTCATCACTCTCGCCGTTTCAAGAAAAAGAAGGTTTTCGTATTCGCCCACCGTGCCGCCTATCTCGACGAGAACGAAG
>CAZFTW010000017.1:0-730 GCA_964521925.1 uncultured Candidatus Saccharibacteria bacterium
GCCAATGCCCGCGTTGCCAACGAGGCCAAGCACGGTTTGAAGCGCGCTTTCGCTATGGGCTTCAAGGGCGGAGCGGTAACCGGATTTTTTGTCGTTGGCTTGGCCCTTCTTTCTCTGACTATTTTTTATTGGTGGGCCGGTGACGTTAAGGCCCTTATCGGTTTGGGCTTCGGGGCGTCTTTAATATCCGTATTTGCCAGGTTGGGCGGCGGTATTTTCACCAAGGGCGCGGATGTCGGCGCTGACCTTGTCGGCAAAGTGGAAGCGGGAATTCCCGAAGACGACCCCCGCAACCCCGCGGTCATTGCCGACCAGGTGGGGGATAACGTCAGCGATTGCGCCGGTATGGCCGCCGATGTTTTCGAGACGTATGTTGTCTCGGCTTTATCGGTAATGCTTCTGGGTAGTTTGTTGTTCGGAAATAACCAGACAGTTGTAGAGTTCCCGTTGTTTGTCGGGGCCCTCGGAATATTTGCTTCGATAATCGGCTCTTTCTTTGTGCGTTTGACCGGCGGAATAATGGCGGCGCTCTATAAAGGACTCGTCGCTACTTCTGCTATCCTTCTGGGGCTTTTCTATTGGTTTACCAAGTCCGTGACCGTCGGTACTGTCGGAGGCCCACAGCTTTTCTGGACACTGCTGATAGGCATAGCCGTCACGGCCCTGATGGTCTTGGTAACGGATTACTATACTTCCAAGGATGGCAAGCCAGTTGAAGAAGTGGCAACTG
>CAZFTW010000017.1:740-11708 GCA_964521925.1 uncultured Candidatus Saccharibacteria bacterium
GTTAAAAAAATAGCCCAGGCCTCTACGACCGGACACGGCACGAATATCATTGCTGGACTTGCGGTATCCATGGAATCGACCGCTCTTCCTGTTCTGGTCATTGCAGGCGCCATGTTCGCGGCCTATGCTTTGGCGGGTCTTTATGGGATTGCCTTGGCTACCATGAGCATGCTTTCGCTGACCGGTCTTATTCTGGCGATTGACTCTTTCGGACCCATCACCGATAACGCCGGGGGGATTGCCGAAATGTCCGGATTGCCCAAAGAAGTCAGGGAGTCCACCGATGCTTTGGATGCGGTCGGCAATACCACCAAGGCCGTCACTAAAGGATATGCCATCGCTTCGGCGGGGTTGGCGGCTATGGTTCTATTTGCCGCATACACCCAGGAACTTTCCGAATTCGGCAGAACCGTTGTTTTTGAACTTTCCGATATCAGGGTGCTGATAGGGTTGTTTGTGGGCGGAATGATGCCTTATCTTTTCGGTTCTTTGGCGATGCAGTCCGTCGGAAAAGCGGCAGGCGCGGTAGTGGATGAAGTGCGAAGGCAATTCCGGGAGATACCAGGTCTTTGGGAAAGTATTCAAAGAGAAAAGGAAATAATGTCCCGACCCGAAGGGTCGAGGATCCTCGATTCGCAAAGCGAATCGGGAGAAGGAAGGGCAAAACCGGATTATTCTGCTGCGGTGGATATAGTAACCCGGGCCGCATTACGCGAAATGATATTGCCGGCCCTTATTCCCATCGTGATTCCCGTGCTGGTGGGATTCATACTTGGCGCCGAAGCCCTCGGAGGATTGCTTGTCGGAACTATCGTGACGGGATTATTCATCGGTATATCAATGACCTCGGGCGGCGCCGCCTGGGACAATGCCAAGAAATTCATTGAAGACGGGAATTATGGCGGCAAAGGAAGCGATGCCCACAAAGCGGCCGTTACCGGAGACACGGTGGGGGACCCTTATAAGGATACCGCCGGCCCCGCCATCAACCCGATGATAAAGGTGGCCAATATTGTAGCTTTGCTTATCGCAAGGTTTTTAGTATAATAGGTTCATGACTACTCAAGCATTAGTAAAAAACATTGAGACCCGTATGAAAAAGAACCAACTACCACTGGTTGTTATGTCTTTGGAAGAGTGGCATCAGATAGAAGATATTATGGAAGAACTGTCTTCTTCTAAACTTATTAAGTATATCAAAAAAGCGCGCAACGATTACAAAAAAGGAAGAGCGATAGAGTATAAACCGTCAAATTAAAATGAGTTTTAGGATACTGTTAAGCCCGAAGGCGGCCAAAGATATTAAAAAATTAGAGCGCCAAGTCCTATCAAAAGTAGACAAGGCGCTTTTAAGTTTGGCTAAAAATCCATATCCTCGCGGAATCAAAATTTTACAAGACACAAAGCTTCCTCAGTGCAGAATTAGAATTGGCGATTACAGAATACTCTACGACGTTTTTAATAAAGACAGGACAGTCTACGTTATAAGAATCGGACACAGAAAAGATGTTTATAAATAATTTGCAGCCTAGATGAGTTTTTACGCTAATTTGATTATTTATTTTTTTTGCGATACTTTAAAAGTATAAAATAACCTAAACTGGTCTATTGTCTAGTTGACAGTAGCGGTTGGCAAAGCATGGAAACACCTCCAACAAAATTTGGAAAGGTCGAGCGGGAAAAAAGAGAAATAAGTCCAGAAAAGAAGGGTCGTATGTGGGAAACGTTAAGAATTGCGGCCATAACTGGTGTCTTAGCCTTTAATGGTATTAGGGCGGTTGAACAAATGAAAGAGGGAACTGCCGAAAGAGAGCAAACTAAAGTCACCGATCAGATTAGAGAAGAAGCAGGAGAAAAAGAAGGGGCTAATCACGAAGTGGTAGAAACAAAAAGAGAGCGAACTCAGCAAGGGTTCCTCGAACAGTTTTTTGATGCGACAGCTTTTGTGAGAGGAGAATACAAACTTCCGCGCATTGAAGACGGAAAAATTATTACCGAAGCAACCTTGACCACGAGAGACGGAAGGGTATATGAAACCAGAGCGGAGGTTGATATAGAGACCTCTCCGTTTGCTGGCGAAGACCCGGAAGTATTGAAAGAAAAAATCAAGTTTTGGAAACCGTGGCACGAAATGGAAGATTCTTCTAACGTGAAGATTGTTTCAATGACAGCGGAAGACGGCTCAGGTTTTAAGGTACACTACACAGTTACTGAGGAAGGACTTGAAATGACCACCCAAGAACTGGGTTCCGGCGGTCAGCCTATAAATTCTAAAACGGTTTTAATTCAAGAACGTCCAAGTGGCTAGAAACGACGATGGCTTAATGTTATCCACATGGTGCTTGAATTAGAAATGTCCAAAAATGTTAGAATATACCTTGTAGATTTTAATTAAAACAGAACGCAGCGCGATTGGCTGTATTCAAGGCAAATCCGAGCATTTGGCCGAGCCATATTGAAATATGGTGAGGATAAAGCGGAGGATTTAACGAAGAAGACGGCCAAGCCCTTTAGGGCCCGTACCGCTTAATTATTTAAGCGGAGGGCGAGCAAGTTCTAAGGAAAAGGAGGTGTTAAATGTTTGAAGTAGTAGCAGCATCAGATATTGTCAGGAATTCTTTATTGACCTTGTGGACAGGGGTGGCCGGTTTTGTGCCTCGTTTGGTGGCGGCCATTATCGTTTTTCTGGTTGGTTGGTTGATCGCCCATTCATTGGGCCGGTTGGCTTACCATGTTGTCAGGGTTCTCCACGTTGACGGCGCCCTGACCAGAGTCGGTTTCAGGAGGGCTTGGGAAAGAAGCGGTTTCCGCTTGGATACCCCGATGCTTTTCTATGAACTGGTGAAGTGGTTCTTCGTTATCGTATTCTTGATGGCGGCCACCAACATCCTGGGCTTGGCAGAAGTGACCGACTTCTTGAGAAGCGTCTTGTTCTATTTGCCCAATGTCATAGTGGCGGCGGTCATCCTCTTGATAGGTATTCTTGTCGCCAAATTCCTGGAAGGACTGGTGAGAGCATCGGTCAAAGCGGCGGGATTGGTATCAGCCAACTTTTTGGGGTTGTTGACCAAGTGGGCCGTGTTCGTCTTCGCTTTGCTTATCGCCTTGGCGCAGTTGAAAGTCGCGGACGACATCATAAAGATAGTCGTTACGGGATTGATCGCGGCAGTAGCCTTGGCCATCGGTTTGTCGTTTGGCCTTGGCGGCGTAAAGCACGCGGAAGATATGATAGGAGAAATGAGGAAGAGAATAAACGAATAGCTCTCAAAAAACTAAAACCCGCCTTGTCGGCGGGTTTTAGTTTTGTTATAAAGGGGCAACTTTGTTCTTTGGGAGAAAAGCATGAAAAATCTGCTTTTAGCTTACATTCTGGTCGTCATTGCCGACTCTTGCTCAACTGTTCCTGCCCAAAAACGGCAGGATGAGATCGCTGTCCTCGACAGAGCCGAAGAATTTGTCGGGGCGGAGTACCGCCGGGACTTTGGAAAATAGTGGGATATGATGATGCCCTCGGCCAGGAATTCCGCAACATCCGGCGCCGACACGATGGAAGAGTTCATCCGGCGGGAGAACATGGAGTTCAAGAACTTCGTAGTAACAGACTACGACTCCGCTAAGCTGGTCGTTATCGGCAGAAAATACGCCATAACCCAGTCGGATATTTTCTACGACGTCCGCGAGGACGGCCGGACCAGGTCCGTAGCCGGTTGCGAGAAAACTTTATGGCTCAAGCTTCCGACAGAGTTCCTTGGCCGGCTACAGAGTTCCCCAGGAGTGGGCGATGCCCCACTCCGAGAAAAGCACGGCCAGGAGACCACTCCGAGGGGTGGGTGGTACTGGCAGCAAACCGGGTTTGACTGCGACTACCTGCCGAGCGCCGAAGAGATAGAGCGCTTAATTTACAACTTGAGATAGCTTCTCCAGCGCCTCTTTAAAGAGGCCTTTAACTTTTTCATGCTCGCCTTTGGTGAATTTTGATAACACGAAGTTTCGGACGAATTCGTCACGCTTCTTGTCCGACAGCTGCCGGGCTTTCCGCAGGCCGGATGTGGAGACGCCGAATCTCATTCGCCAGAACTTATTTGTCTTCAGTGTTTTTATCACGGATTCGACTCCTTTATGGCCGCCGGAATTTTTGGCGAAAGAATTTTTCTCACTCCTGAATTCGATATCCAGATCATCTTGGGCGATGATGATGTTCTCGGGCTTAACTTTGTAAAAGTTTTTTAACTTCGCTACCGACTCTCCGCTCTTATTCACGTATGTCTGGGGTTTGGCCAGGACCAGAACGTTTTTGCCGAGCTTGGCTTTGGCAACGAAAGCGTTAAGTTTTTTATTGAACTCGAAATCATCGGCCTCAAGTTTTTTGGCGGCATAGTCCAGGAACATAAAACCGATGTTATGCCTTGTTTCAGAATATTCTTCATCGGGATTTCCGATGCCAATTAATAGTTTGGTCACATTTGAATAGTATCAGAAAAACCAGTCCATTGAAAAGAGGTTAAAAATAGTGTAAAATTAGGCAGTGATTGAAGAAAATACTCAAAACTTGTCCCCAAAAAAAGAAATTCTGGCCTTTATCTGGGAAACGGTAAAAGTCGTTGTTATATCGCTTGCCATAATACTGCCAATCAGGTATTATCTGGTTCAGCCGTTTTTCGTTAAGGGAGCTTCCATGGAGCCCAACCTCGAAGACGGCGATTACCTTTTGATCGACGAGTTAAGCTACCGTTTCAGGGCGGCAAAACGGGGAGAAGTGATAGTGTTCCGCTATCCCCAGCAGCCATCGCAGTTTTTTATAAAAAGAGTCATCGGCCTTCCCGGTGAGACCGTTTGGATAAAGGACAACCAGGTTACGGTTTATAACGACGAGAATCCGGAGGGAGTTCTGCTTAATGAGAGTTATCTTGTGTCTGATCAGAGAACTTTGGGAAACACGGCTTTCAAACTGGATGACAACGAATATTTTGTTCTCGGCGACAACCGTCTTCAAAGTTCCGATTCAAGGAGATGGGGAGCCGTCAACGAGTCGCTCATAACGGGCCGTGCTTTTTTGAGGCCATGGCCTTTTACACGAGCCGCCCGGATTCCGACAGTGACATACTAAAATATGGTAAAAGCTAAAACTATCCAAGCACCCAAAGGCATGCGGGACATTCTTCCCGAAGACCAGAAATATTGGCGCCACATTATGAAAAAGGCGGAACCGCTTTTGGAATTTTTCGGGTTTGAAAAGATCGAGACCCCGATATTGGAGTCAACCGAATTGTTCGCGCGTTCGGTCGGGGAAGGGACAGATATCGTCGAGAAAGAAATGTTTACTCTCCGGACCAAAGGGGGAGACAGCTTGACCTTAAGGCCCGAGAGCACCGCGTCCGTCGCCAGAGCCTATATAGAAAATGGGATGAGCGTCAGGCCGCACCCGGTCAAACTCTACTACGTCGGGCCTATGTTCAGGCACGACCAGCCCCAGCAGGGAAGATTCAGGCAGTTCTACCAGTTGGGAGCTGAAAGCATCGGAGACGGCTCGGAAGCCGTTGATGCCGAACTTATATTTCTGGCCTGGAAGCTTCTCGATTCTTTGGGTATCGACGATTATAACGTCCACATCAACAGCATCGGCGATGCCAGTTGCCGCCCGGCCTACATGAAGGCGCTCAAAGATTATTATAAGAATCGCATCAAAAAAGTTTGCGGCACTTGTAAGGTCAGGTTCAAGACCAACATATTGAGGATGCTTGACTGCAAAGAGGAGGGCTGTAAAGAGTTGGTCAAAGAAGCGCCCCAGATGGTTGATTATCTGGACGATGATTGCAAAAGACACTTCAAGCACGTGCTTGAGTTCCTCGACGAAGCAAACGTGCCTTATATTTTAAACCCGCACCTTGTCAGGGGTCTGGATTACTACACCAGAACCGTATTCGAATTCGTTCCGGAGGAGAATATCGGTTCACAGTCGACAATTATTGCCGGGGGAAGATACGACCGGCTCATTGATATGCTCGGGGGCTCCAAGACCCCGTCTGCGGGTTGGGCCATCGGGCTTGATAGGTTGGTGATGATCATGAAAGAAAAAAATATCTCGGTTCCCGACTTGAGGCCGAAGCCCAAGGTCTTTCTGGCCCAGCTTGGGGACGCGGCCAAGAGGAAAAGTTTAATGCTGTTCGAGGCCCTGAGAAAAGCCGGGGTCGAAACGAAATCATCGCTCGGGCGCGACAGCATCAAATCGCAGTTGAGGATCGCGCATCGTTTGGGAGTTAAATTCACCCTGATACTCGGCCAGAAGGAAGCATTGGATAGCACAATAATATTAAGAGACATGGACGCCTCGACCCAGGAGACGATCCCGCTGGAGAAAATCGTAGATGAAGTGAAGAAGCGGCTTAAGAGCTAATTTTCCATTTTTCAGTTTCCATTTGCCATTCAATTAACCATTTTCCCATTTATTCATTTCAGAAATGTTCAAGTGATTAAATGCAAGAATGAATGGAAATTGGTAAATGGTAAGTGGTAAATTTTTATGATCACCGATGTTTTTTGCAAAATTGTTAGTGGCGAGTTGTCACAGGAGGGAATTATTTATCAAGATGATGACTTTATAGTCAAAAAAGATATAAGTCCTCAAGCACCAGTCCATCTTGTAATTTTTCCAAAAAGACATGTTTTTGGTATGCATGACGCCACTGCCGAACTCCTTGGCAAGATGATGACTGTTGCCGACAAAGCAGCCCGGCAGCTCGGTATCTCTGAAAAAGGTTATCGCCTGATCCTCAACGAGGGCCAACACGGCGGCAAGCTTGTTCCCCATCTCCACGTCCACCTTTTGGGAGGCAAAAATCTTGGTTCTAAAATTATAAAATAAATCATTTGAAACTTATCGCAACTCGTGATATAGTTTTGTCGTTGAAAGGAGGAATTATCATGGTAGAAGTCAAAAGAAAACCGAATGAAAGCGTGGGCAGCTTGTTAAGGAGATTCAACCGCTTTGTTCAACAGAGCGGTGTTTTGCTTAAAGCAAAAGGCGACCAATTCCGGCAGAAGAAGCAAACCGACCGCAAAGAAAAAATGTCCGCGATAATGGGAACACATTTGGCGGAATTAAGAAAGCGTCTTGAGAAAATGGGCAAATACGACGAAGAGACGTTTGAAGAAGAAAAACGCAAAATGAAACAGGAACTGGGACTATAAAATGACAAATTTCCAATGACAAATGTCAAATCAAGCCCAAAGCCCAAATGACTGAAATTTGGATTTTGGATTTTAATCATTGATTTGTCATTTGGATTTATTTCTATGTTAAAAGAAAAAATACAGCAGGATGTAAAAGAAGCGCTGAAGTCCGGCAACAGCCAAAAGCGGATGGTTTTGAGCATGGTTATGTCGGCCGCCAAAAACAAGGAAATCGAAAAGCACGGCGAGTTGAACGATGAAGAAATGATCGCTGTGATCTCCTCAGAAGTTAAAAAGAGAAAGGACTCCGTTGAACAATATGAAAAAGGCGGCCGCCCCGAACTTGCCGAAGGAGAAAGAAAGGAAATAGAGATGTTGATGGCCTATATGCCCGAACAAATGTCGGAAGACCAGATAAGAGGGGAAGCGAAAAAGACGATAGCCGAGACCGGCGTCAAAGATATCAAAGAAATGGGCAAGGTCCTCGGAGCGCTGATGCCGAAGATTAAGGGAAGAGCAGACTCTCAAATCGTTGTAAAAATTGTAAAGCAAGAACTCGACTCTTAAAAGGTCCCGATTTTTCATATTCGACTGAAAGTCGAGATAGAAAAATCGAGGATCCTCGATTTGCTAACTGCGCTTTGCGCAGAGCAAATCGGGACAAAGCTGACGGACAGACCGTCAGCCGTATAGTAAAAGAAGAGCTCTCGTGATAAAATCGAGTATCAATATGATACTCGATTTAGTTTTCAAAAATTGGACCTCTCAAAAAGCTCCCGGGCAGAAGTTTTTTAAGAATATCATCGAGAAAGGTTGTGATATTTTAAGGCTAAAGAAAAATTTAGAGCTAAGCGTAAACATAGTGGTGGGGGAAAAGATGAAAAGCTTAAATAAGAAGTACCGGAACAAAGATAAGCCCACCGATGTCCTGTCTTTTCCCTTGGGAGGCGGTAGCGGCGATATTTTTATTTGTTTGTCTATTGCCAAAAAGGAAGCAAAGCGAGAAAATATAAGTGTAGAAGCCAAGCTTGCGCATTTGACCGTGCATGGATTTTTGCATTTACAAGGTTATGATCACGAAAGTTCAAAGCGGGAAGCAGAAAAGATGTTTGGGTTAGAAAACAAGATTTTGAATAAAGTTTAAATGGCAAGACCATATTTAATATCAGGAATAGATGTCGGAAACTCCCAGGTTAAAGTTGTCATTGCCAAGATCGACCGCGACACGCTTGGTATGGAGATACTGGGCATCGGCAGCGCGCCTTCCAACGGGTTGCGCAGGGGGATGGTGGTGGATATGGAGGAAACCATCGACAACATTCGCACGGCTGTGCAGAGAGCCGAGGCAACGGCCGGTGTTTCCGTGAAAAGAGCGTATCTTGCCGTCAACGGCCTGCATATCAAGAGCCAGGCATCACGCGGGGTGATAGCCGTATCCCGTGCCGATAACGAGATATCCCAGAACGACGTCGAAAGGGTTCTGCAGGCGGCTTCGGTTGTAAGCTTGCCGGCCAACAGGGAGATCGTCCATGTCATCCCGAGGAACTTTATTGTTGACGGCGTCGAGAATGTGAAAAGCCCCCTGGGCATGAAAGGGGTCCGTTTGGAAGCGGAAGTTTTCATAATCGAAGGCCTCTCGCCTTATTTGAGAAATCTCGCCAAGTGCGTGAACGAAAATAACATCGAGGTTGCCGGACTGGTCTACGCTCCCTTGGCCGCATCACTATCGGTATTGGACAAGAACCAAAAAGAATACGGGGTGTTGAATCTTGATTTCGGAGGCGGCACATCAACGCTTACGATCTTTCAGGAGGCCGATCTTCTTCACAGCGCCGTTCTGCCGATCGGTTCGAAACATATCACTTCCGACCTGGCGGTGGCCTTAAGAACCTCAATCGACGTTGCCGAAAGGATCAAGCTTGAACACGGCACGACTTCGGAAGGACTGGATATGAGAAAAAGAGAACAGATAGATCTTTCGGAACTTGTCGGTGAGGAAAATTTCTTCTGGCCCAAAAAGCAGCTTGTTGGGGTCATCGATGCCCGGGCGCACGAGTTGCTCGACATGGTCTCAGCCGAGCTCAAGAAGGTCTCAAGTGGGATGCTTCCGGCCGGAGTTGTCCTGTCCGGCGGGGGAGCCAATCTTCCCGGTTTGGTCTCGTTGGTGAAAGATAGGCTTCGTCTGCCTGTCAGGATAGCTCACCAGGCCAGCTTCCGGGGCATGGAAGATCAGGACGATCCGTCCTACTCCGTAGCGACAGGGCTTATACTGTGGGGCCTTGAAGAAGAGTTCAGCGGAGCGCGCAGTAAGGCCGCCCCATCAGCACATAGCGACTTTTTAAAAAGAGCCGGCGGATGGCTCAAGAACTTTCTCCCTTGAACACCTAACCCTACTTTCCACAGAGTTATCCACAGCTTATTGACCATTTATTTGATGCTGGTATCCTTTTGTGTTAATACTTGTCCAAGAATGAAATGATTGGCGACAAGTATTAACCCCGCCCTCTAAGCTTTTGATTTGTGGTAGAAGATAGAATGACAGGCATAGAGGGCGGGGTGACAAGTTTCTAACAACTCAGCGTCGCAAAAGCTTGCTTCGTTGAGAAACATCTCATGGCTCAGATCAAACCACCATTTGAAACATTTGCCAGGATAAAAGTTGTCGGTTGCGGCGGTTCCGGAAGGAACGCCCTCGAGAGGATGATCCAGGCCCGTATTCACGGGGTTGAGTTTATCGCCATCAATACCGATGCGCAGGATCTCCACGGCTCAAGCGCCCCGGTCAAGATTCACATCGGAAAGAGTTTGACCAGAGGATTGGGCGCGGGCATGAATCCCGATATCGGCAGGCAGGCCGCCGAAGACACCAAAGAAGAGATAATGAATGCCTTGAAAGGCGCGGATATGGTTTTCATTTCCGGAGGCATGGGCGGAGGCACCGCCACGGGTGCGGCTCCGATCATAGCGGACATCGCTCGTGATGTCGGAGCGCTTACGGTAGCCGTTGTTACCAAGCCCTTCAGCTTCGAAGGCGCTCAAAGAATGAGGATAGCCGAAGAGGGGTGGAATATTTTGCGGGACAAGGTTGACGCGCTTATTACTATTCCCAATGACCGCCTTCTTTCGATAATCGACCGCAAAACGCCTTTGCTTGAAGCGTTCGCCGTAGTTGACGATGTTTTGAGGCAGGGCGTTCAGGGAATATCGGACCTGATAACCATTCCCGGAGTCATCAATGTGGACTTTGCCGACGTTAAAGCCATCATGGCCAACTCCGGCTCGGCTTTAATGGGCATCGGAAGGGCCAATGGCGAGGACCGGGCGATGGAGGCGGCGAAGATGGCCATCAATTCTCCTCTGCTTGAGGTTTCGATAGATGGCGCCAAGGGCGTGCTGTTCAATGTTTCCGGCGGACCGGACATGGCGATGGCCGAGATTAACGAGGCGGCCAGAGTTATTACTGAACACATTGACCCTGATGCAAGAGTCATCTTCGGAGCGGTGATAGACGATAAGCTTAAGAAGGGGGAAATTAAGGTCACCGTTGTCGCTACCGGATTTAACAACGGCCAGCCGTCTCAAACAAGGCCTCTGATACATCAAACGAATAATCTTTTCAGCCAGCCGCCCAAGCCGGCGGCGAACGGCAATGGCTCGATAAAGGAACTCGTTGATCCTTTGGTTAATGATGACGAAAAATACGACATTCCGGCATTCATCAGGCGAAAGATGAATAAGTAAATTTTTAACCGGCTCGGCACTATCCTCCCGAAATCTGCTCGGCCGAATAAGAAAAAG